>NZ_CAUUGJ010000034.1:0-20930 GCF_963544685.1 uncultured Fretibacterium sp.
GCCCCCGCCGACCGAGAGCGCCTTATCCGATATGGAAAAACAATGGTACCGGACCGCTCGGGGGTCGACGTCCCCGATCTTCATCCCCTCCCTCACGGGGACCGTCGGATGGATCAGGCCGCGCAGCACCCCTCCGATCCTCGCGACGACCGGCTTGCCGCCCACGAATCCCAGGGCCTGACCGGCCTCGACGAGGTCGCCGATCTCGGACCGGGGCTCCAGGAAGCCGTCGCCCGGGGACCGGACCAGGCGGTCCGTCGTCGCCCCGCCGATCTCGCCCGGGACCCCTGTATCCGGGGCCGCCTCCCCCTTCAGGATCACCCGGCCCAGGTCGTGTCCCCTCAGGGTCTCCACCACCGCATGGACGTCCCGCGGGGCGCGGAACCCCGGCCCCAGCCCGACGACGCGAGGCGCCATGCCGCGCCTCGTCCCGCAGTTCCGCTTGGCCATGATGGCGTCGACCAGCAGGTCGGGCCTGAGCACCTCCAGACAATCGGCCCGCGGGTCCGCAAGGACCCCCACGGCCCCGTCGTCCGGGAGCTCCCGGACCGACGCGATGCGGCGGACCTCCATGCCGTCGACGACGTGGCTGCCGTCGAACATCGCCTGGGCCGCGGACACCGGACGACGGATCACCATGGGGCGGGCCGTCTCCAGGACCAGCAGCCGGAAGCCTGTCCTCCACAACCTGTAGATCACCCCGGTGGCCAGATCCCCCCCGCCGCGGACTACCGCCAAAGGCATCGCGCCCACCCCCTCGCATCGCGTGCACGCCGGATGTTCCAAACAGAGACAGGGACCCGGAGAGAGCGCCGCAGCATTTCCAGCGAAAAACGAGCGCAAACGCAGCGATCTCCGGTAAAATAGATTATAGAACATCGAGAGGGGAACTCGCCTGAAAGATTTTGGCTCCACAGCTCCGGTCCGCAAGGGGGGATGCGGCGCAGAGCCGCTTTTCTCCGGCGCCGCCGCGCTACCGCCGGCTGGGGCAGCCGTGAAAAAAGGGGGATTCCAATTTGTCCGAATTCAAGATCATCGGCACCTCCGTTCCAAGATTGGACGGGATGGAGAAGGCTACGGGGCGGGCCCGCTTCGTGAACGACTACGACCTGCCGGGGCATTGGCTTGGGGGATTCGTCCGCTCCCCCGTCCCTCATGGGATCCTCACGGGGTTCGACAAGGACCCCGCCTTCGACTGGTCGCGGGTCGTCTTTCTCACCGCTGCGGACATCCCGGGCAGAAATTTCGTGCACATCGTGCGTGACGACTACCCCGTCCTGACGGAGAAGCGCGTCACCTACGTCACGGAGGTCCTGGCCCTGATCGCCGCGCCCGACGAGCCTACCCTCCGTGCGGCGCTCGCGGCGGTCCGCCCCAGGATCGACCCGCTTCCCGCTGCGCTGACGATGGAGGAGGGGCTCGAGGGCAGGGTGAAGGTCTGGGGCGAGGACAACATCCTGGACGAATATCACGTCGACTGCGGCGACGTCAAAAAGGGATTCTCCGAGTCCGACTTTATCATCGAGGGAACCTACGAGACCGGCCTTCAGGAACAGATGTACCTCGAAACGCAGGGCGCGGCCGCCATTCCCCGTCCTGACGGAGAAGCGCGTCACCTACGTCACGGAGGTCCTGGCCCTGATCGCCGCGCCCGACGAGCCTACCCTCCGTGCGGCGCTCGCGGCGGTCCGCCCCAGGATCGACCCGCTTCCCGCTGCGCTGACGATGGAGGAGGGGCTCGAGGGCAGGGTGAAGGTCTGGGGCGAGGACAACATCCTGGACGAATATCACGTCGACTGCGGCGACGTCAAAAAGGGATTCTCCGAGTCCGACTTTATCATCGAGGGAACCTACGAGACCGGCCTTCAGGAACAGATGTACCTCGAAACGCAGGGCGCGGCCGCCATTCCCCATCCGGACGGAACCCTCGAGATCATCCCGTCCCTCCAGTGTCCCTTCTACGTGCACAACGCCGTGGTCCAGGCCCTGGGGGTCCCCGAGGGGAAGGTCCTGATCCGTCAGCCCGTCACGGGCGGAGGCTTCGGCGGCAAGGAGGACTACCCCTCCATGATGGCCGTCTGGTGCGGACTTCTGGCTCTCAAGTCCGGCCATACCGTCAAGCTGGTCCTCGACCGCAAGGAGGACATCGAGGCCACCCCCAAGCGCCATCCCTCCAGGGTCTATCACAGGACGGGCTTCAAAAAGGACGGGACGATCACGGCGATGGAGATCGACCTGCTCCTGAACGGCGGCGCCTACACCACCCTGACCCGGGTGGTGCTGCAGCGTGCCACCCTGCACGCCGCGGGAGCCTATACCGTCCCCAACGTGAAGATCCGGGGACGCGCCGTGGCCACGAACACCCCGCCAACCGGGGCCTTTCGGGGCTTCGGGGCTCCCGAGGCCTTCTTCGCCGTGGAGCGCCAGATGGACAGGGCCGCGATGAAGCTGGGAATGGACCCGCTGGACCTCCGTCTCAAAAACCTGATCCACAGGGGCGATCTCTTCCCCTTCAATCAGCGCCTCGAGTCCGGCGCCAGTGCGGAGGCCGTCCTGCTGCGGGCCGCGGAGCTCTCCCACTACCGGGAGAAAAGGGCCCGCTACGAGGCGGAGAGGGCCCAAAACAAGCGCATCCGCCACGGCATCGGGCTCTCCATCGTCATGCACGGAGGCGGATTCACCGGAAGCGGCGAGGACAACATGGGCACGACCGTCCGGGTCGAGTTCCGGGACGGCCGTTTTCTGGTGCTGGCCAGCAGCGTCGAGATGGGGCAGGGCTCGGCGACGATCCTGCCCATGGTGGCCGCCGAGACGCTTGGCGTTGGGCTGGATCGGGTCACCGCCCCTCCCGCCGACACGAACCACGTCCCCAACAGCGGCCCCACCGTCGCATCCCGGACGACGATGTTCGTGGGGGCGGCGACGCACGACGCCTGCCAAAACCTGATCGGGGAGCTGACCGGGTTCCTGTCGGACGAGAACGCCTGCCCGGCCTCGGAGATCGCGTTCGAAGAGGGCACGTTCTCGGTCGGGGGACGATCCCTGTCCATTCTCGACGCCGCCTCCGCCTGCGTTGCCCGGCGCGGTGAGCTGTCCGCCGAGGGGACCTACAAAGGGCCGCCGACGGCCAATCCATGGGATGATCGAGGCTTCTCGGGGGATGCCTACAAGGGCTATTCCTGGCTCGCCACGGTCGTCGAGCTGGAGGTCGACATGGATACCTACGAGGCCAACCCCATCCACACCACCGCCGTGGCGGAGATCGGGAGGGTCATCCATCCCGTGCTCGCCGCCGGGCAGCTTGCGGGCGGGGTGCTGCAAAGCCTGGGGTGGGCACACATCGAGGACCTGACCGTCCGGCCCGACGGGGCCTACAGCGCCGCCCACATGAGTTCCTACCTCGTCCCCACGACGCTGGATACGCCGAGGTGGACGATCGACACGATCGAGGACCCCTGCCCCGCCGGGGGGTTCGGAGCCAAGGGAATGGGCGAGCTTCCCTGCAACGGCAGCGCCCCGGCGTTTCTGTCGGCGCTGGACAACGCACTCGACGTCTTTGCGGAGCGGGCTCCGGCGACGGGGGAATATCTCTTCGAGCTGCTGGAGGCGAATCAGAGGATCGAGGCCGTGGCCCATTGAGGTCCGCTCGAGGCTCCGGCTGAGGGAGGTTCCAACTGGGGGAGGTTCCATCCGAACCGATATCCGCGGACAAGGGGAGAGACGAGACGATGCACATAGAACTGACCGTAAACGGGGAGCTGCGCTCGGCCGACGTGGAGCCGATGACACGGCTGATCGACATCATCCGAAACGACCTGCGCCTTACGGGGACCAAGGAGGGCTGCGGGGAGGGGGAATGCGGGGCCTGCTCCGTCATCATGGACGGCCGGCTGGTGACCTCCTGCCTCGTCCCGGCCATCCAGGCCGCCGGAAGCAGCATCACGACCATCGAGGGCATCGGGACCCCGGAGAGACCGAGCGACCTTCAGGTCATCTTCAACGAGGAGGGGGCCATCCACTGCGGGTTCTGTACGCCCGGAATGATCGTGGCGGCCCACAGCCTCCTGGAGAGGAACCCCGAGCCGAACGACGACGAGATTCGCCGGGAGCTCTCGGGCAACATCTGCCGCTGCACCGGCTACGGCTCCATCTGCGGCGCGGTCGCCCGCGCGGCGAGCGAGGGCTACGGACACAGAATAGAACCGGCCGCCAACCTCTGCAAAAGCAGGAGCCCCGTCTTCACGGAGGGCGAGGCCGGGCGCTACTTCACCCCGAAGACCCTCGACGAGGCCCTGAGGATCCTGAACGACCACCCCGGCCTTCTGATCCTCTCCGGCTGCACCGACATCCTGGTGGACACGCGGAGCGGGCGCACGACGGCGGACCGGGCCATCGACATCTTCGGCATCCCCGAGCTCCACAGGATCTACAAGGGGGACGACGGCTACATCCACATCGGGGGCAGCGTCACAAACGACGAGCTGGACAATAGTCCCCTGATCAACGAACTGCTCCCGGCCCTGGCGTACTGCGCCCGGCGCTGCGGCGGCCCCGCGATTCAAAACCGGGCCACCGTGGGGGGCAATCTCTGCACGGCCAGCGGGGCCGGAGACCTGCCGGTCGTGCTGCTGGCCTTCGACGCCCTCGTCCTCCTGGCCGGAGCCGATGGAACGACACGCATGAGGACGGAGGATTTCGTGACCGGATATCGACAGACGACCCTGAAGCCCAATCAGATCGTCCAGGAAATCCTGATCCCCCTACCCGCCCCGGGCTCCCGGCAGGCATTCTTCAAAAGGGGGTCCCGAAAGGCCCTGACCCTCTCCCGCGTCTCCCTGGCCTCCTATCTGGAGCTCGAACAAAACAGGGTCAGGGTCCTGCGCTTCGCGGCCGGCAGCATGTCCCCCATCCCCAGACGCCTGAAGCGGACCGAGGAGGCGCTCATGGGGAAGACCTTCGACGCCGCCCTCATCGAAAGGGCCGGGGACCTGGCCGCCGAGGAGATCAGCCCGCGAAAGCAGACCGCCTACCGCAAGAAGATCACCGGCAACCTGGTGCGCCGCTTCTTCGAGGAGATCGTATCGAAGGGCTCCTGATCGCCGTGCGGAGGGCATTTTTTCCGTAGAACTCCCGACTCCCCCGCCTTTGCGATGGAGCGCCTCATAGTGTACAATGGAGGTCGGAATTAAAAGGTCAGGCGGGGGCGTGTCCCCGCCCACAAATTAGAGGAGGTTCGCCGTATGGACTGGGTAAAGGCTTCGGCTACGACCGTCGTCTGCGAGGAAAAAGGTACGACTTTGCGGGATGTCGTCCAGGGGATCATGGACGGGGCGGAGACCCCGGAGGACATCATGGAGATGCTGGACATCGCGAGCACGGACAAGGGCGCGGACCAGATTCCGGAGATACTGGACGTCTTCGTCCCCGTGGTCAATGCATGGAGGAGCGGCGGCTGCGGAGGCGGCTGTTCGGGCTGCAGCGGGGGGTGCTGCGGCGAATGAAGGCAAGGCCGCTCCGCCAGGCACGTTTTCTCTCTTGTTTTACTGTTGCGCTTCTTATTGCGATTGTCGTGAACCTTATGGTGAATGAGGAGGGGTACTCGATGGAACGAACTGGAGTTATCACGATGGCGGGCAACGCGCTGACCCTTGTGGGGCCTGCGCTGAAGGCGGGGGACAAGGCTCCCGACTTTACGGTTCTGGACGAGTCGCTCGCCCCCAAAACGCTCAAGGACTTCAAGGGCAAGATCAAGGTCATATCCGTGACGCCCTCGCTGGATACCCCGGTCTGCGATCTGCAGCTTCATTGGTTCAACGAGGACGCGGCGAAACAGCCGGAGAAGGTTGTCGTGATCAACCTCAGCATGGACCTGCCCTTCGCGGTCAAGCGATTCTGCGCCACGGCGGGGATCGAGAACGTCATGGCGCTCTCCGACCATCGGGACGCCTCCTTCGGGACGGCCTACGGCGTGCTGATCAAGGAGCTTCGCCTTCTGGCGCGCTCCATCTTCATCATCGACAAGGACGACGTGATCCGCTACGTCCGTATCGTGCCCGAGCAGACGAACGAGCCGGACTACGAGGACGCGATCAAGGCCCTGAACTCCCTGCTTTAGGCATTCGGAAAAATCCTTCGCCGCCTCGGCGGGGAGGCCGCGAGGCGGGTCCCTGTAGGGCCCGCCTCGTTCGTTCAAACTAAAGGATCGATTTGCAGCGGATGTAATTGACGCCGCTCCCCCGGGAGGAGCGCAGCGTCCCCTCCACGACCACGGGGTCCCCGGCCTGTTTCCCGTTCAGGACGTCCCTCAACGCGTCGTCATAGACCCGCACCACCAGAAAATCGCGGCGCGGGGAACCGTCCGGATCCTGGTTGTCCTGACGAACCGCGAACTGTACGTATTTTCCCGTCCCGGTCTCCCCCTCCGTCCGTCCCTTGAGGAGGTGCACCTGTCCCGAGACCCGCACGCTGTTCTCCCAATTCAAAGGAAACACCCTCTTTCCGTCATTTCGTGCCGGGACGGCCAAGCCATCCATAACGCACTCGATACAATCCGTAAAAAATCGAAAGGCGCCCTCTCTCAAGGGCGTCCCGTCACTGGCTGAGAACCTCCAGCCGCTCTGCGGAAAGATACATGTCGCCGCTCCCACGCGAGGCACGCAGCACGCCCTCCACCTTGATCGCGGCTCCCTCGTCCAGCTCCTTCAACTGTTTCTGCACCTCGGGAACGAAGGCGCGCACCGTCAGGAAGTCCTTGCGGACGGTCCCATCCGTCCAGAGATTCTCATGTCTGATGGAGAAGGGGAAATACTTCCGCTCCTTTTTATCGCCCTTGATGAAATGCAGCAACCCCGATACCGTGACGCTGTTTTCGATCTGCACCACTACGCTTCACCTCTTCTTAAGTAGGATTCCCGGAAAAGAAAGCGATATCAAAAACGCCCTCACTCAGCCCCCGGCCCCATCGAACGGCCGGGCGGTACCACCGCGGGAAAAGCATTCCGTCCTCATTTTACCTCGCAAAGCGGCAAACCGAAAGCCTCCCTGTGGAGCCCGAAGCCCACGGGCTGCGGCGGCTTTATCGAGGATCGGGCGCGCTGTCGTACAGGCTGAACCGACTTCGACCCTGCAGCCGTCCGATGCGGCGGAATCATGAAGGAGGACGGGCTCAGGATGCCCTGGACGCACGCCTCTCCTTCCACGACTGGACCCCCCAGATCAAGGCAAGCACGAGGAACCCCGCCAGATCCGATTTCCATCCGGGGATCATCAGCCCCAGGGCTCCGGCCAGGGCGAGGACGCGCAGGTCCAGGGAGATCGGCGCCTTGAAGAACCCTATCGTCGACATCCCCAGCAGGAAGACGCCGATCAGCGCGGTGGTCACGGCGAGGGCGAAGGGCAGAAGCTCGAAGTCCACCAGGACGAGTATGGGGTTATAGGCATAGATGTAGGGGACCAGAAAGCCCGCCAGGGCCAGTTTTGTAGCCGTCGTCCCCGTCCTGAAGGCATCCGCGCGGGCGATGCCCGCCCCCGCATAGGCCGCCAGGGCGACGGGCGGCGTGAGGTCCGCCGCGATGCCGAAGTAGAGCACGAACATATAGGCCGCCATGGGAGGAATGCCCAGCTGAATGAGAGCCGGCGCCGCCATGGTGCTCGTCACGATGAAGTTGGCCGTCGTCGGAAGCCCCATGCCCAGGAAGATCGAGGCGACCATGGTGAAGATCAGGGTCAGCAGCAGGCTGCCACCCGCCAGAGTGACGATGGCGTGGGCCAGCTTCAGCCCCAATCCCGTCAGGGTCGCCGTCCCGATGATCAGCCCCACCGTCGCGCAGGCGCAGGCCACCCCCAAGGCTCCGCGCGCCCCGTTCTCCAGGCCCTCCCATAGTCTTGCCGGGGTCAGCCACGTATCGCGGCGGAAATAGGAGGTGACGAGCGTCAGGATGATTCCCCGAAAGGCCGCCTGAAGGGGCGTGTAGCCGGCAACGAGGAAATAGATGATCCCCGCCAGCGGGATCAGCAGGTGTCCGCGCTCCCAAAGGAGCGTCCGCAGGCGCGGCAATCGTTCCCTGGGCAGTCCCTTGAGCCCCAGGCGCGTGGCCTCGTAGTGCACCTGGACGATGACCGCGATGTAATAGAGAAGTGCGGGGACGACCGCGGCCAACGCCACCTCGACGTAGGATATCCCCATGGTCTGGGCCATGATGAAGGCCGCCGCCCCCATGACGGGCGGCATGATCTGCCCTCCGGTCGAGGCGACGGCCTCCACGGCCCCGGCGAAATGGGGCTGGTACCCCACGCTCTTCATCAGGGGGATGGTGAACATCCCGGTGGTGCAGACGTTGGCGACCGAGGAGCCCGAGATCGTGCCCATGATCCCCGAGCTGACGACGGCGACTTTGGCCGGGCCGCCGGCCGACCAGCCGGCCAGCGCCATGGACAGGTCGATGATGTACCTGCCGAGCCCCGTCTGCTCCACGATGGATCCGAACAGGATGAACATGAAGACGAACGTCGCGGAGACGGCGAGGGGCGTCCCGAACACCCCCTCGGTCCCCAGGTACATGTGGTTGATGATGCGGTAGAAGTTGTACCCGCGATGCTGGAACAGCGACGGAGCGTATCGTCCGAAATAACAGTACACGAGGGCCACGATCACGATGATGGGCAAGATGGGGTTGGAGACCCTCCGCGTCGCCTCCAGGACCACGACGATGCCCAGGAGCCCTACGGCCAGGTCCAGGGTGTTCGGCATCCCGGCCCGGGCCAGCATGGAGCCGTAAAACTCCGCGGCCATATAAAGGGTCACGAAGGCCCCCACCGCCGCCCAGAGGTAATCGTACCAGGGAATGCGGTCCCTCGGACTTCGGGACGTCGCGGGATATAGAAGAAAGACCAGGACGAGGACAAAACAAAGGTGAATGGGGCGCTGCCACATCTCCTTGAGCAGGCCGAAGGCCGAGGTGTAGAGATGGAACAGGGACATCATCACCGCAATGACGGAGATCATCCTCCCCGTCCAGTCCGACGGGGAACGGAAACGGGACTCGCTGTCGTACCGCCTCTTGATCTCCTCCACATCGATATCGCCGGGGGCGTTGCTCACAATCCGTTCTGCCAAGTATCTCCCCTCCTCGGAGGTCCAGTTCTTCAAAACCGGGTCGCGCCGTCGCTTCACTGCACGCGCAGGACCAGGCGACGCCCCGGATAGAGCTCGAAAAGCGGCAGCACTTCGCCGGAGGGCAGGGTCAGGGTATTTCGTCCAAAACGCGCGTCCCCCACCCTCAGGACGATGGACTCGAAGGACCGCCCTCCCCCGATGTAACGGTACCAGGGCGGATCGTGCACGAAGCGCCCTCGCGGGGGGGCCTCCGTGGGGAGCCCGGCGTTGGTGGACTGGGTGCGCTCCTCCCAGAGCCACAGCCTTCGACCGTCCGCATAATAACGGTCGACCACCGGGCACAGCTGCACGGAGTGAATGTACTCCGTCTCGAAGGACTCGCCGGGATAAAGAGGGAAGGAGCAAAGCGCCCTGCCCTCATTGTCACAAAGCGAGACCCGCGGCGTCAGCGCATCCAGGGCCAGGACGAGCGCGCCGCACCACAGGACGAGAATCCCCCCAAGCGCCCAGCGAGACCTCACCGCAGCCCTTCGAGGACGCGCATCCAGTTGCCCCCCAACAGCTTGTCCGCGGCCCGGGGCGGGAACTCCCGGCGGACCGCCTCGACGAAGGGCGCCACATGCCTGTAGGAGGGGAACACGCTGTTGACGCGCTCCCCCTCCGGGAGGGCGAATTCGCAGAGGTCGAGGCCCAACCCCACGTGATCCTCTCCGGCGACCTCGACGATATGCCGGGCATGGTCGAGCAGCCCCGCATAGCGCGGCCTCCCCTCCGGAATGGGCGGGAGCTTCGGGGCCACGGCCTCGGGGCATCCCGGCCTGTCATCCTCACCGGCGTACACGAAATGGACCATGTTGTTGAGCCCGATGGCGCCGCCCCGGGAGGCCAGGGCCGCGATCTGCTCGTCCGTCAGGTTGCGGGCGACGCCGCAGAGGGCGCGGCAGTTGGAATGCGAGGCGATCACGGGTCCGTTGAAGAAGCGCAGGACGTCGCGGAACCCGACGTCGTTCAGATGGCTGACGTCCACGATCATCCCCAGCCGGTCGGCCTCCCGCAGA
This sequence comes from uncultured Fretibacterium sp., assembly GCF_963544685.1. Lineage (NCBI taxonomy): Bacteria > Thermotogati > Synergistota > Synergistia > Synergistales > Aminobacteriaceae > Fretibacterium > uncultured Fretibacterium sp. Next base: position 10,174 of record NZ_CAUUGJ010000034.1, read on the forward strand.
AGGGCGACGCCGAAGGACGTCAGGCCGCCGACCGTCCCCTCCTCGAGAGGGCGGAAATGGCAGCCGTCCGCCGCCGCATTTCTGCGGCTCCAGGCAAGTCCCACAAGGCGCACGCCGAGCTCGTGGAAGACGGAGAGAAGCTGGAGGTCGCTGCCCAGGGGGTCGACCCCCTCGAAAGACAGGAAGAGAGCGAGCTTCCCCTCCTCCACGGCACGCCGAGCCTCCTCGGCCGTGCGGCAGAGCGCGAGGAGCCCCGGGGACTCCCGCATCTCGGCATGGAGGTTGCCTATCTGCCTCAGGGCCTCGCGCAGCGCCATCTCGGGGATGTATTCGCTTGCGACGAAGAGCGAGCAGACCAGCACGTTGACCCCCGCGGCACGCAGGTCGTCGAGATAGAAACGCTCTATGACGCGGGTCTCCCCTCTTCTGCGAAGACGGGAGACGTCCATCAGAAGGTCGTAATGGGCATCGACGACGATGGCGGACACGAAAGATCACACTCCGAATACAGGGATTCGAGGACACCTCGAGTGATTGAAATCGCCAAAAGTATACGGCATTGAAGGGGAAAACGCAAAAAACGTCCCTCTGGCGGGCCTCCGCTCCGGGGTTCCCGGTTCCCCTCCATGCCGGGGGCAGCGGCGTCCCGAAAGTCCCGGCACCATCATGCCCCCGGTGCACGGGGTATGTTTTCCTTGACAAACCTCGGCGCCGTCAATACAATGAACGAAGTTTCATTGTAGGCTGCAAACAGAGTAAGCTGTGTGCGTCAAGTGTCCACGGATGGGATGTCGCCGTGGAACGAAACGGGAGACCGTACGGTGCATAGCTGCGTCCGCTGTTGAGGTTGTGTTTCACTCATCGCGGAGCGCTGTCGAGGACAGTGCTCTTTTTGTTCGCCTTCATCATCGATGATGAGGTGATCGTCATGAAAAATATCCGTACCGCATTCCCCGCCATTTCCGCCCGTTTCCTCGGATTCCTTCCTTCCCTCATTTCGTCCTTCGTTCCATCGTTTTTCGCTCCATCGCTCTCCGCTCTGGCGTCCTTTGTGCTGGCCGGTCTTATGTTCCTCACCGCTCTTTCGGAGCCCGCCCTCGCACAGGCCGATTTTCACATCGGGCTCATGACGGGGACCGTCTCCGCCGCCGAGGACTCCCTCCGAGGTGCGGAGAGCCTGATCAACCGCTATGGAAGCGCGGAAAATGGAGGCATGATCCTCCACGTGACCTATCCCGACCAGTTCATCTCCGAGATGGAGACCACCATCGGCCAGATTGTGGGGCTTGCCGATGACCCCAAGATGAAGGCGATCGTCGTCAGTCACGGCATCCCCGGGACGACGGAGGGTTTCCGCCGCGTCCGGGAACGGCGCCCCGACATCCTCCTCTTCGTCGGGGAGGCCCATGAGGACCTGAACGTCGTTGCCTCCGCCGCGGATCTGGTGGTGAACGCGGACAGCTTCAGCCGCGGCTACCTGATCCCCCTGGCCGCCAAGGAGGTCGGGGCCAAAAATTTCGTCCACATCTCCTTTCCGCGTCACATGAGCTTCGAGACCCTGGGGCGCAGGCGCGCCATCATGGAGGAGGCCTGCCGGGACCTTGGGCTCTCCTTCTACGCCGAGTCGGCGCCCGACCCGCTCAGCGACGTCGGGGTGGCCGGCGCCCAGCAGTTCATCCTGGAGAAGATGCCCGTCTGGCTGAAAAAATACGGCAGGGATACGGCCTTTTTGTGCACCAACTACACGCATATCGAGCCCATGCTCACGCGGGTCATCGAGCAGGGGGGCTACGTGGTCGACCTGTTCTCTCCGATCATGGGGCTGCCGGGAGCGCTGGGAATAGACCTCTCGAGGGAAAAGGGGAACTGGCCCGCCATCCTGAAAAAGGTGGAGCGTTTCGTGGTGGAGGCCGGCGCGGGGGGCCGCATCGGGACAGGGGCGTTCTCCTACGACTACACGAACGTCGTCGCCCTGGCGGAGTTCGGAAAACGCTGCATCGAAGGCAAGGCGCGTCTCGAAAGCCTAACCGATCTGCGCGCGTGTTACGAGCTTCACACCCCGGGCGCCCATTGGAGCGCCATACATTATGTCGATGCGGGGACAGGCCTTCGTCTGAAAAATGTGGTGCTGGTCAACCAGGACATCTACATCCTGGGACGCGGCTACTTCGGTATCACGGAGACGAAGGTGCCGGAAAAATATTTTCGGATCGGGGCCTTCCCCAGGCGGAGCGACGGCGCCGACGCGCAGCGGCGCTGAGACGAACGCCAGGCAAAGGGCTCATGGTACAACGAAGGAGCATGTTGCGGCCGGATCGAGGGGAATCGGGGCAAAATGAACGAAAAGATGAGATAATAAGGTGGAACGTCCTCCAAAAGGATGTTCAGGTTTTGTATACCTTAGGAGGCTTATCGCTTGATGAAAAATACATCCCGATATCCCTACGGCGGTACACCACGGGATGCCGTCCCTCCCCGCCCGCAACCGAGAAAAAAGAAAAAAAGGAGACGCTCGGTCCTGGGCACGCTGTTCCTGCTCCTTTTTCTTCTCATTCTGCTGCTGATTGGCCTGGCGAGCGCCGGCGTCGCCTGGTACGTCGTCAAGATATCGGCGGACCTGCCCACGATGGTCGACGTCGCCAACCCCAAGAGCAGCGTGGCCTCCGTTCTCTACGACCGCAACGACAAGGTGATCGCAAGGCTCTTCATCGAGAACCGGACCCCGCTTCCGCTGCACCGGATCTCGCCGTGGCTCGTCAAGGCCGTCCTCGCGGCCGAGGACTCCTCCTTCTATCAGCATGGCGGCATCCGCATCGGGTCGATCATGAGGGCCCTCTGGATCGACATCGTGGAGAAGGGCAAGGTCCAGGGAGCGAGCACCATCACCCAGCAGCTTGCGCGCAACCTCTTCCTGTCCCAGGAGAGGAGCATCGCCCGCAAGGCCAAGGAGATCATCATCGCCATGCGCATGGAGAAGCTCTATTCGAAGGACAAGCTCCTGGAGCTCTACCTCAACACCATCAACTTCGGGCGCGGAGCCTGGGGCGCGGAGACGGCCGCGCGCACCTACTTCGGGAAACCCGCGGCGGAGCTGGACATCGCGCAGTCGTCCATCCTGGCCGGCCTGATCGCCAACCCAGGACGCTACAATCCTCTGAGCAACCTCGACAACGCGAAAAACCGCCAGAATTACGTCCTGGGGCGCATGGAGGCCCTGGGCTGGATCGACGCGGCCCAGCGGAAGCAGGCCTACGAGGAAAAACTGGAGTTCCGCAAGCTCGCCAACCGGATCGAGGAGTTCAACCGGGCCCCCTATTTCGTCTCGCACCTTCTGTTCAACGACCTCCTGCCCAAGTACGGCAAGGACACGGTCTACAGCGGAGGGCTGAAGATCTACACCACCCTGGACATCGACCTCCAGATCAAGGCCCAGGAGGCCGTCCAGTCCCTCAAGGCGATGGGCGCCCTGGTGTGCATGACGTCCGAGACGGGGGAGGTCCTCGCGCTCGTGGGCGGCAAGGACTTCAAGACAAGCAAGTTCAACCGCGCGACCCAGGCCTACCGCCAGCCCGGCTCCAGCTTCAAGCCCATCGTATACGCAGCGGCGCTGGAGGAGAACATCATGCCCGGCGACCACTTCATGGACGCGCCCATCACCTTCGCCAACCGCGGGGGCCGGGGACGCAGCTGGTCCCCGAAGAACTCGAGCGGGCAGTATGCGGGCGAGGTCACCCTGCAGAAGGCGCTGACGAGCTCGTACAACACCGTGGCCGTCCGCGTCGCCGCCTATATCGGCACGGACCCCGTCGTGACCATGGCGCGGAACATGGGGATCGAATCGCGCTACCTCCCCAACGACCTCTCGGTCGCCCTCGGGGCGGCCAGCGTTACCCCCCTGGAGATGGCCGTGGCCTTCAACTGCTTCAACAACGGGGGCAAAAGGGTCGTCCCCCTCACGATACGCGAGATCCGCGGCCCCAACGACGAGCTTCTGGAGTCGCGCGAGCCTCAAGCCCTCCAGGCGATGAAGCCGGAGACCGCGTACGCGCTCCGCTCGATGCTGATGGACGTCGTCCGCGCGGGGACCGGTACGAGGGCCTCCGTCCCCAAGGTGGAGACGTTCGGCAAGACCGGGACCTCCAACGATTTCATCGACGCCTGGTTTGTCGGCGGGACCCCCGGGCTGACGGCGGCCGTCTACGTGGGCAAGGACGACCACACCTCGATGGGCAGGGGGAGCGTGGGCGGCATCGCCGCAGCCCCGGCCTGGAAGACGTTCATGGAATACGCCGTGAAAAAGCAGAACACCCCGGCGAAGTTCGATCCGCCTCCGGCATGGGTGGAGACCGAAAAGGTCTCGATCTGCCGGACGACGGGCTACCGCGCCGCGTCGGGCTGTCCCGGCGTCCCCCTGTACCTGCCGATAGGAAAGGCGCCAAGCGCAAGGTGTCCCCTTCATGGGGGCGGCTATGCCGATGCCGAGGAGGACCTGACGGGGCCCAGGCTCTTCCTGATCGAACAGGACAACGACCTCGTTCCGGAGCAGCCCGAGTACCCGTCCGCCCCGCAACAGCAGACGCCCTCGATCGATCCCGAGAATATCCCCGACGCGCCTGCGCCTTATCGCCAGGACCCCAGTCCGGCGGAGGAGATCGAGAGCCGCTATCAGAAGCTTCTCAAGGAATACGGGATAGAATGACAAAAACCTGCAAGGAGGAGAGTCGAACATGAGTGCAAAACGAATCGTCGTCATTGGCGCGGGCCCGGGGGGCTACGTCGCCGCTGTCCACGCCGCCCACCTGGGCGCCTCGGTAACCCTGATCGAGAAAAAGGCCATCGGGGGGACGTGCCTCAACGTCGGGTGCATCCCGACCAAGGTCCTGCTTCATACGGCGGAGCTTCTGAACGAGCTCAAGTCCGAGGCGAAGAGGATCGGTGTGCTGGCCGACAACCCCAGGCTGGACTGGAACGCTCTGATGAAGCGAAAGACTCTGACCGTCTCGCGCCTCTCCAAGGGAACCCTGGACCTCGTGAAGGGGAACGGGGTCGAATACGTGGAGGGACATGCCGTCCTCAAGGGCCCCAGATCTGTGGAGGTGAACGGCAAGGTCTACGAGGCCGACGCCATCCTCATCGCGACGGGTTCCGTCCCCGACGTTCCGGACATCCCCGGCTACGATCTGGAGGGGGTCATCACGAGTGACGACGCCCTCTCCCTGTCCGCCCCCCCCGAGTCCATGGTCGTCTCGGGCGGCGGGATCATCGGCATGGAGTTCGCGGCGGCCTACGCCTCCTTTGGGACCCGCGTCACCGTCGTCGTCACGTCCCCGGAGATCCTGCGCAACCTGGACACGGACATCGCCCTCATCCTGCGCAAGAACCTGGAGAAGAAGGGCGTGAGCTTCCATACGGGGACCAGCATCACGCGGGTGACGCGCTCCGGAGAGGGGCTGAAGCTGGAGCTGACCTCCCCCTCCGGGCCCATGGAGCTGGAGGCGGAGAAGCTTCTGGTCGCCAAGGGGCGCAAGCCCTACACGGAGGGACTGGGGATCGAGGCCCTCGGCATCGAGATGAAGCGCGGACGCATCGTCACCGACCGCCACATGGAGACGAACGTCAAGGGAGTCTACGCCATCGGCGACTGCGTGAACGACTACATGCTGGCCCACGTTGCCTCCCGCGAGGGGGAGGTGGCCGTCGAGAACATCATGGGACAGCCCGTCGAGATGGACTACACCACGACGCCGGGCGCCATCTACACGTCCCCGGAGATCGCGACCGTGGGGCTGATGGAGAAGGAGGCGGCCCAAAAGGGACTGAAGGTCAAGGTGGGGCGCTTCCCCCTGATGATGAACGGCAAGAGCATGATCACGGGAGACACGAGCGGCGTCATGAAGGTCATAGCCGACGAGGAGACGAAGAAAATCCTGGGGGTTCAGATGGTCGGCGGCCCCGCGACGGACATGATCGCGGAGGGCGCGCTGGCGCTGCACTTCGGGGCCACGCCGAAGGACATTCTGCACACGATCCACGCGCACCCCACCGTCTCGGAGTCCATGCTGGAGGCCGCGGCCAACGTGTTTGGGCAGGGCATCCACACGCCCAAGGCATAATCTCGATTCCGGATCGAGCGAACAAACGACGGGAACCCTGTCGCTCAGCGTCTTTTCAACGCCCTGTCTGCATGAAGGGAACACCGTACGCTGCGGATAATGCCGATAGGGTCCCGTCGTTACGATACGCGCTCCACGCAATCTCCGCTTTCGGCCTCGAACGATAACGATTGCCCGATGAGATTCCTCTTTTTATTGACAAGATCGAATCTGGCGTATAAAATACTCCTCGTTGTGCAATGGGGCTATAGCTCAGTTGGGAGAGCGCTTGAATGGCATTCAAGAGGTCAGGGGTTCGAATCCCCTTAGCTCCACCATGGATACCCTCGACCGAAAATTAAGCGGTCGATGAAAAGATTAGAGAAAAGGGCGTTTCCCTCATATCAAGGGGAAACGCCCTTGTTATTTCGTGAGCGGAGCTTATGAAGGGGCAGGGATTCGAAAAGAAATGATTGGTATCAGAAAGCTACGTCTAGGCAAATCAAGGGTTGTTTACAAACCAGGTGAGGTTGCAGGAGAGGAATGCCTGAAGGAGCTTCCATACATGATTTTCAATGGACCTTGCTTTTCCGATACGTTTCGCTTCGGAGGAGGATAGAGTCATGGGCTTGATAGACGATGTGGGATTCGAATAGAGCCCTCTTATGGTGTAAAGATGAACTGTACGCAGTAGCCTGAGGTAAAATATGTGTATGTAGGAGATGATGAGAATCGGGAAATTACGCTTGTACTTGGAGACGACAGTTTTCAACTACTACTTCGATACGGACAGAGACGGACATGAGGATGTCGTCAGACTGTTTGAGGCCATTGGTGCTGGGCGGTATGAAGGGTATGCCTCATGGTATGTGACAGATGAATTAAGGGAAGCACCAGAACCCAAACGGAGTGCCATGCTATCCCTTATAGAACAATATGGAATAGCTGTCTTGGAATCTACGTCCGAAGCAGCTCGGTTGGCTGAGATTTACTTGAAGACCGAAATCATTCCAAGTTCGTACCGTCTCGACAGTTTGCACGTTGCAGCTGCATCTGTTTATAAATTGGACTGTGTGGTCTCTTATAATTTCCGACATATCAATCGAGATAAGACCAGGATATTGACAACCAATGTCAATAATACCGAAGGGTATGGAGGGGTGGTCATCTGTACTGCGAAGGAGGTTTTGCGCCATGAACAACCGGACATCTAACCCGATAGAGGATGAGCTGGATGTAATACGTCTGAAAATCTATGAAAGAATCAAAGATATGACCCCGGAGGAGGAAGTTGCTTATTTTCGTGCACAGAATGAGCCGATAATCAGGCAGTTCAACCTGAAAATGAGTCCCCTTAAGCCGTTGGAGCCCAGAAAGAGGGCGAAGATAGCATCTGGATAAGGTGAGCTTTGCGGGGTTAAATTGGGGTATCCGCGTTTCCACTCACAATCCCTTTGGGGATCTTGAAAGCATAGGGGCGGCAGCAAGTTGCCCCTATTTCTGAATTATTGAGTCGTGAGTATCGGGACCGGTGCTTTAGCTCCACCATCCTCTTTTTATGAATATCCAAGATTCTCCAAAAAGCCCGCTGCCAAGCGTTTTTTTCTTTTGCCTTTACTCCATGAAAGTCTACCTTGATAGGCTACACCCCAAGCACAAACGGCCCACAATCTGACCCACAGGACACGGAGTCGCCCATTTTGTGGGCCACTTCATAAGCTTTTGCGACATCCGGCCTTTTGCCTTTCGGGATCTCGTTCGCTCATCTTGCCGGGGCAGACTGTGGCCCAAGGAGCGGAACTGTGGTCTAAGGGGGCCAAGCTGTCCGGGGTGTCCTCCATAAACGCAGCGTCCCAATAATTTTTTCTTTCCGGCTCTTGTTTAACCATGGTTCAGTATGAACTTGAGCCCCAATCCCTCCCCTTTCGACACGAAGGGCCGCCCTCGTCCTTGGGACGGGAGCGGCCCTTTTTCGGCCCGTACTTCGGCTATGCCGTCAGGCCATGGGGACGAAGGTCAGATCCCGACCCGTGCCGATTCCAGGCGTTCGATCACCGGATCGTTCATCAGCCCCCGGTTGCGCCGGGCGTATTCCAGGGCGGTCCTCCCCGAGTCGTCGACGATGGACGGGTCCGCTCCGGAGTCCAGCAACAGCCCGACGGCCTGGGCAGGCTGCGGGTGGATCAGGGAGGTCATGCAGAGGTAGATCAACGCCGTCCGGCCGTCGTCGGCCCGGGCGTTCACGTCGGCCCCGGCATCGATCAGCATCCTGAGCTGATTCAGGAGGTCCTTGCCGTACAGGGCCACGATCATCAGGGGCGTGGCGCCGTCCCGGTCCCGCGCATGGATGTCCGCACCCCGTTCGAGCAGCAGGGGGAACACTCCGATATCCTTGTTGAAGACCGACTCCACCAGAGGGGTGGAGCCGTTGCCGCGCCGCACGTTGACGTTCGCCCCCCGGTTCAGGGCCGCGCGCACCTGAGCGGTCGTCCCGAAGTGCGCGAGGTGGAGAAAGTCCGACCTCTCGGCGGACAAGGCCCCCGCCGCCATAAAAAGCATCAGGATCGCCGCCAGGGCAAAACGAGCTCCGTTTTTCATTCTCAATTCTCCTCCGTTCGCATCCACAAGAATTCTACGAGCCGATACGGCATGAGCCCCGTCAGGCCGGCTCGAACGTGACCCGGTTCCGACCTTCGCGCTTGCTTCGGTAGAGGCAGTCGTCCATCCGGGAGAGCAGGGAGGCCGACGTCTCTCCCTTGCGGGGCTCCGTGGCGCCGAAGGACATGGTCACACGGACCTCCACCATCCCGGACTGGATCACGGTAGCGCCGATCGCCTCCCGAAGACGGTCCAGGCGGCGCACCAGGTCCTCCGCCGAGATGTTCTTCAACAGGATGAGGAACTCCTCCCCGCCCCAGCGCCCCACGACGTCCGAAGCTCGCAGCTTGTGCGAGAGGACGCGGGCCACCTCCTTGAGCACCTCATCTCCTACGTCGTGGCCGTAGGAGTCGTTGACGTTCTTGAAAAAGTCGATGTCGCACATGACGCCGACGAAGCTCCTCCGCTCCTCCTCCCAAAGCCGGAGGGCCTCCTGGAGCTTCTCCTCGAGATAGCGGCGATTGGGGATGTTCGTCAGGGCGTCGCAGTAGGCGATCTGGCTCATCTCCGAGAGGCGGTTCTCGAGGTCCCTGGACTCCCGGACGGACCCGAAGACCAGGGCCGCGCCGACCACCTTTCCCTTCCGCCCCAACAGGGGAAAAGAGCTCAGCTCGAGGGGGATCCAATACCCATCCCTGTGGCGCAGATTCGTCACGATAGGGACCGTTCCGGAAATCGGGGACGCGGGGATGCAGCTCTCCAGGGAGCCCTGACAGCTGCAGAAGGACACGAGGTTCAGATCCGTCCCACTGATCCAATCGCAGCAAGGCTTCCCCACGACGTCCTCCGCGCGGTACCCCAGAAAAAACTCGGCCGCGTCGTTCCAGTACGTGATCAGGCGCTCCGTATTCAGAAAGCACACCCCGCTGAGGAGCCCATCCAGGAGAACGCGCTCCTGAGGAGAAGGTAACAGAGACTTCACATTTTTTCCTCCTTGCCGGTCCCGCTGCAAATCGTCCCCTCCTCCTGAAATCCGACCCGTCGCCCCAAAGCAGAGGGCTGCAGGACCGCTTACACAACCCCAAACGCCCCCGCCGATCCTGCCCCGAGGTCTGCGGGGGAATGCTATCTCGCCCTTTTGGCCAAGCGTCCCAACTCCTCGACGAGGGGGCGAATGCGTTTGTCGTTCGCCGGTTTCCGAAGCGCATCGGCCGCGCTGATCTTCTTCTTCCAGTACTCCTCGTTGCGCTTGACGCTGATGCTGATGACCGATCCCTCCAGGGAGACCCCGGCGAAGAGCCCCTTCGTCATGGAATAGCTGTAGATGGACGCCTTCATCTGAGCATCCGTCGCGGCCTCGGCGCGCCGCCCCACGGGCCCGGCGGCCACCGACACGTCCCCGCCGAGCTTGGTCTTGCTGCTCAGGAAGGCCTCGACTCCCTTCTCGTTCGTCACGACGAGGATCAGGGAGATCTTCTGGGCCCCGATCTGGAGTCCCAGGGAGCCGCCCCCCAGGTTATAAAAGCTCGGGCCGTACCATTTCCCCTTCTCCTTGCGCAGGATCAGCCCCTCGCCATACTCCCCGCCAAGGATGAATCCCGCCTTGACCATCGAGGGCACGAAGGCGACGGCATGGGCCCCCTCGACGACATCCGCCATGTCCCGCGTGTCGTCCTGATTGAGCATCGCCCTCAGGACATCGACGGAATCCCTGATCAACGACTCCGGGGACGCCGCCGCAGCAGGGGACGCCCTCAGCGCGAAGGTCATGAGGACCAGAACCGCACCCAGGAATTTTCGCATCACTTCGCCGCCTTTCTCTCACAATCGTCCTCTCCGCCGCTTCCCGCCCCCGACGGGGACGCCGCCGCGCACGGACGAGGGAGTCCGTCGGAATGGAGAAGCCCGTCGGACTCGAACATCTGAACCAAAAGCCCATGCCGGAGCCCATTGATGCTCACGGTAAAGGATCCGGCGCCCAACGCCTCCAGCGCGCACAGCACAATGCACGAGCTGGCCAGAACCAGGTCGGCCCGGCTCGCGGGCAGACCGCGAATGCGGCGCCGT
>NZ_CAUUGJ010000035.1:0-20775 GCF_963544685.1 uncultured Fretibacterium sp.
TTCCCCTGCCGGCTTCATCGGATTGTCCTGCAATTCTCTTGCCTGCGGATTTGGGTCCCCCCAAAAAATCCGCAGCGATATGAAGCGAAGGGGAAAGCAGTCCCGGTGGGCTCGCCTTCACACCTTGGAAAATGACGGGGTGCCTCCTCAAGGCCTCTCGGTGCCGCACTCGCGGCAGGGGCCACCCTACCCTGCCGACCGTCGAGGGACTTCGATTCAAGGCATTGGCAATCGTTCGGATCCCCTATCCCCGTGCGCAGGGGCACCGTCAATCTTTATCGTGTAACTATGTCAATATACTTCAACCGAAAAATAAAAACTCCCGCTTTCGCCGACGTTGAACCTTGACGGCCTAAAGCAGGAGTTCAAATTCATCTTTTTTGATTAAAAGTGGCTGGGGAACAGGGATTCGAACCCCGATTACCTGATCCAGAGTCAGGCGTGCTGCCGTTGCACCATTCCCCAACATTATTCATTCAACGAAAGCTAATTTTATCAGGGAAAGTCGAAAAGTCAAGAGCAATCGCTCGGCTTTGTCGTCGTTCAGCCATCACGTATTCACTCTTGGAGAAATATGGAAATCAGCGCTTCCCTAGAGCTCCTGATCTTCGAGAACCCGTCCATCGACGGTAACCACCACGACACGCCAGGGGATCATCTTCCCGCTGGCAGCCAGCGCCTGCTTGACGGCATTTTCGATCCCGCCGCAGCAGGGTACCTCCATGCGTACAACCATCACGCTCTTGATATCGTTTTGCCTCAATATCTCCGTGAGCTTCTCGGCATAATTCCCCTCGTCCAGCTTCGGGCAGCCGATCAGAGTTACGCGCTTCCTCATAAAGCGGCGATGGAAATCGCCGCATGCAAAGGCCGTGCAGTCCGCCGCGATCAAAAGGTGGGCTCCCGCAAAACAGGGAGCGTCGACGGGGATGAGCTTGATCTGAACCGGCCACTGCGCCAGCTCGCTGTCCGCGGAGGCAGCGGGACCGTCCTCCCTCTTCTCTTCCTTCGGTTTATTCTCCTCCCTGTTTCCCCTGTCCCGAAGGATATCCCTCATCCGGCTGCCGGGGCAGCCCCCAATAGGCATTTTGAACAACTCCGCAACCCCGCCTTTTTTATCTTCCCTGTGGCCTGCCTCGCGGCGCAGCTCTTCCTGTCGGGCCTTGACCGCGGCGTCGTCGTAGGGCGCCGCCTCGCGCTCCTCGAAGGAGATCGCCTCGGTCGGACAGGCCGGCAGGCAATTCCCCAGTCCGTCGCAATAATCGTCCCGAATCAGCCTGGCCTTGCCGTCCACGATGGCGATGGCGTTTTCATGACAGGCATCGGCGCAGAGCCCGCAGCCGTTGCACTTATCCTCGTCGATTTTGATGATCTTTCGAATCATTTTCGCATTTTCCCCCTCTTTGCAAAAGCACTGTCCCTTTCCTGTGGACAATGAGAGGATACGGCACCCATCCGGGAGAATCCATTGCTTTAGCAACAAAACTTGAGGGAAGCGCCAAAGAGAACGAAAAGGCGCATCTCCGCGCAAGAAGTTGCGGAACACCTATGGGAATGCCTCCGACGCTTCTCCGAAATGGGGCCAGGGGCGGATTATCCGTCCTGCAAAAGCCGTCTGCAAAATTGACGGGCACCTTTTTTTGCTCTATCATTCCAGAAATGAATGTCCTGAAAGGGCTGACGGTTTCTTACGGGAGATGGAGAGGGAAAAAGGATGGGAACTGGAGCGTTGCTGATTGTGGAGAGATTGGAGTTTCCAGGTGGGCCGGCCCGGGGACGGGGCAGTCGGCCGTCGCCTGTACATCGTGTGGTTAGGACGTTGATTCGGGCAGGAATGGACCTCATCGTGCTGGTTACGCCTCCGGACTGCCTGGAGGCGCTGCAAAAACATGTGGCTCGCATGAGCGTCCTCTGTATCGCTCCGGATTCCGGCGCCGCCGTCCTCACGCTTCTCGGTACGGGACTCGTCTACCTTCAAGATAAATGCAGCCGTATCCTGGTCTCCAGCCTGGATTATCCTTTTTTCTCCACGGAGACCGTCGCTGCGCTCCTCGAGCCCGACGCTCCTTTGCTCCGGCCGGTGTGCGGCGGCAGAGAGGGCTATCCGATCCGGCTTTTCTCCAGCCTGATTCCCCAGATCCTGAAGAAAAACAAGGACGAGAGTGAGGAGCATTTCGGGCTGAACGAAATTCTGAACGGCAGCGGCCTTTCCTGTACGGGGCTGGAGGTCGAGGATAAGGGGGCGGTGCTTCCCTCCCAAAGGGCGTTTGACCCCCCTCAGACCGCGATCTTCCCTGAATTGCGGCTCCGTCTGGTCCGGAAGAAGCCTTTTTTCGGTCCGGGGGCCTCCGAGTTGCTCTCCCTCATCGAGGAGGCGCAATCCGTGCGTCTGGCCTGTCAGCGGATGGGGATGTCCTACAGCAAAGGCTGGAAGATCCTTTGCGATATGGAGGAGGAATGGGGTGCTCCCCTGATCCTTCGTCGGCAGGGCGGCAGGAATGGGGGCAGTTCCTCCCTCACCTCCGAGGGGAAGGCCCTTCTGGAGGCTTATCGAAAGTTCGAGAAGGTTGCCCAAAGCCTGGTTCAGGAGGCCTTTCGGAACTGTTTCCCGTTCCTCTGTCCCCCGCATCCGAGGAGCGGAGAGGTGCGTGCCGAGACCTCCCCTCATTGAAAGGCTTATGGTTATGGGATTGAGGAAATCCTTTACTGGTCCGGCTGGGGCTCCTCACCGACGAGACATCCCATGGCCTCGGGGCTCATTTGGGCGAACCCGACCTTCCACGCGAGAATCGCGGCCTGGGTGCGGTCCCTGAGCTCCAGCTTCTTCAGCATGTGGCTGACGTGATTCTTGACCGTCTTCTCGGACAGCACGGTCTTTTCGGCCACCTCGATATTGCTGTAGCCCTGGGCCAACCAGTAGAGGACCACCTTCTCTCTGGGCGAGAGCTCTCCCAGGAGGTCGTTCTCGTTCTTGCGCTTGGCGAAGCTGGTCATCAGCTTGCCCGCGACTCGGGGATCGACATAGGACTCGTGCTGATAGGTGGCACGTATTGCCGCAATCAGCTCCGTTCTGCCGGAGGACTTGAGGACGAACCCCATGACGCCCTCCGCCGACAATGTCGCCAGACAATCCTCATCGTCGTAGGCACTGACGGCGATGGTGGCGACCTTCAGTTTACGGCTGTTGATCTCGCGGGCCAGCTGTATCCCGTCCATCCGAGGCATGTTGATATCGAAGAGGATGATGTCGGGGCTACGTTCCTGAAGCAGCTGAAGCGCTTCCTCTCCGTTCGACGCTTCCCCGACGACCTTGACGTCCGGATCCAACTCCAGAATTTTGCGCAGACCATCGCGGAACAGCTTATGGTCGTCCGCCAGAACGATCTGGATCAACCTGTAAAGCCTCCTTCACAAAAGAAAAAATTGTCCCGAAATGCGGCTAGCGGCTTCCCCGCAGGAGAGACGGCCTTTGCCGGAAATATAAGCATCCCTTCATTTTTTCATAAAATATGGTATAGTATCTCGGTGCTTAAATCCCATGCGCGCCTGTAGCTCAGTGGATAGAGTGACGGCCTCCGGAGCCGTAGGCCGGGCGTTCGAATCGCCCCAGGCGCGCCATATTTCCTCTCTTGCAGGCTATACTCGGCGTTTTCCCCCAACCCTTTCCCGGAGTCGTATGTCGTTACGAGTGGTGGCCTCATCTTGGGGTCTCCTTTTCCCATCGTCGCTGTCGGGGGCTCCTTCCTTTATGTGCAAGAGCTGCTGACCTCGACGGAAGCGGCTCTTTTTTGTGCCTGCGTCTCATTATACGACAGAGTACGGTAAAATAGGGCATGGAAGGGAGGTGGGCTGTGACGAGGACAAGGGAACTGCGTCAGGCCAAAGGATTGACGATGGCGGGGCCAAGTCGTGAGACGAGGAGGCACCCTAAAGGATGCCGAAGATGCGATAATGCTTCTCACGCCGTCCCGGCAAGCTTCAGGGTCTTTCCAAGCCTTTTGTCCAGTTCCTCCCGCAGAAGGGGCGCGCTCTCGAGCTGAGGGTCCGTCTCGAGGAGTCTTCTTGCCTCGTCCCTCGCCAGGCTCAGAAGCCTCCGGTCCCGAACGAGATCGGCCACGCGAAAGTCGGTGACTCCGTGCTGGCGGATCCCGCAGACCTCACCGGGGCCTCTTTGCTTCAAATCCTCCTCGGCGAGGTCGAAGCCGCTCGAGATCCTGAGCATCGTCTCGATGCGCCCGCTCCCCTCAGGAGAGGTTTCCCTTCCCTCCAGCAGAATACAGGCGCTGTCCGCGCGTCCCCGGCCGACGCGCCCCCGGAGCTGGTGCAGCTGGGCCAGTCCAAAACGCCCTGCGTCCTCGACGATCATGACGGTGGCGTTCGGGACGTCCAGTCCCACCTCGATGACCGCCGTCGCCACGAGCAGGTCCGTCTTGCCCTCGGAGAAACTTCTCATGATACTCTCCTTCTCCCCCATGGGGAGGCGGCCGTGCAGCATGGCGATCCGCACTTCGGGAAGCGCACTCGAGAGGCGGCCGAAGCGGGAGACGACCGCGCGGGGTTCTCCCTGCTCCTCGTCCTCGATGAGGGGACAGACCCAGTAGACCTGCCTTCCCCGGCGGATCTCTTCTCGGACCAGGTCCAGAAGCGTTTTCTCCATCCCCGCACTCATGCGGATGGTCTTGATCGGCGCGCGCCCGGGGGGGAGCTCGTCCAGGATGGAGACCTCCAGGTCCCCGTAGATCGAGAGCACCAAAGTCCGGGGTATCGGCGTGGCGGTCATGACCAGGACATGCGGCGCGGAGGCTTTCGCGATCAGGGAATTTTTCTGCAGCACGCCGAAACGATGCTGTTCGTCCACGATCACCAGTCCCAGCCTGGCGAAGCGCACCTCGTCCCCAAAGACGGCGTGCGTACCGACGACCACCTGAGCGCCCCCGTTCCGGATCGCCTCCGCCGCGCTCCTCCGCTCCGCGGCCCTCTGCCCTCCCGTCAGGAGCACGGTCTCGATGCCCTGAGACCCCAGCATTTCCTTGAGGTTGAAATAGTGCTGCTGAGCCAGAATCTCGGTCGGCGCCATGAATACCGACTGGACCCCGGAGTCGGCCGCCGCCAGAATCGCCGCCGATGCCACGAAGGTCTTTCCCGATCCCACATCCCCCTGAAGCAGGCGGTTCATGGGCGTCCTGGAGTTCATGTCCCCGAGTATCTCGGCGACGGCACGCCGCTGCGCGCCGGTCGGCTCGAAGGGAAGAGCGGGGCCCATAAGGGCCTGAAATTTTCGGCCTGGCCTAATGGGGACGGCGTGTCCGGAGGCCGCATACGTTCTGCGGCGCAGCAGGAGCCCGATCTGAAGCAGAAAAAGCTCGTCGAAGGCCAGACGATTCCTGGCCCTCAGCCAGGAATTCCTGTCCTTCGGGCAATGAAGTTCCCGAACGGCAGCCGGCAGGGCCTTCATTCCGTGGCGTCTCCGGAGCGAGTCGGGAAGAAAATCCGTCAGTTCCCCCCCATATGATTCCAACACGGTGCCGACCAAGCGCCTCGTCCACCTCTGGGACAGGGGGGCCGCAAGAGGGTAGACGGGGACGATCCGCCCCACCGAAGCGGTTCCGTCTCCCTCCAGGACCTCGAATTCCGGATTGGTCAGCTGGAGGCCGCCGCGATACTCCACCCTTCCGTACAGGGCCAGCCTCATTCCGGGCCTGAACCGGGACCCCAGCCGAGGGTTGTTGAACCACACGGCCCTTACGGTGTGGACCCCGTCGGTCAACGATATGGAAAGCGGTCCGAAACGATACCCGGCAGGCCCTGCGGGCGAGGCGGCAACCTCCGCGACGACCGCGGAGAAGGTATCGGGCTGAAGATCGCCGAGCGGGGTCAGCGCACGCCGGTCCTCGTAGCGTCGAGGAAAGAAAAAAAGCAGATCCTCCACAACAAAAATGCCCAAGCGAGCGAACGCTTGAGCCCGTTTCTCCCCCACTCCGCGGAGGAAACGAATTGAGGATGCCAGAACGCTCATTTTACGACGATGGGAGCTACCTCCACCCGACGTTCGGCAAAAACGCACACACTTTCGGCAGGAAACGCCCCCACCTTACGCAACGTCCCCTTCCCCGCCGACCGCCAGGGCATTGATGGGGTCGGCCTCAGCCTCGGAAGAGGATTCCGATTGGTCCACGACCTCCTCGGCCGGAGCATCTTCTTTCGAATCCGTTGAATTCGTTGAATCTTCTGCCTCGAGGTCCTCCATTTTTCCGGCCATCTCCAGCTCGAATTCCTGTTGGGCCTTGTCCACAACCTGCCCGAAGTCAATCAACATGGAAACGGCGGCCCTCAAGAACTGCTGCTTTTGAAGGTTCAGAAAATGCAGCTGTTCCCTGATCTCCTCCACTTCCTCCGAGATCTCGGCCTTGCGTCGCTCGGCGTCCTGCTGCAGGCTGTCACATTTTTGCCGGGTCTCCTGGAGGAGATCGGAGGCCTTTTCCCGCCCCCTGGCAAGCATTCTCTCAACCTGTTCGGATGCCTCGGTCAGGTCCCGTTCTCTCTCCCGCGCCAAGGTCTCGCTCTGCTGCTGGGCTTCCTGAAGAATGACGGAAGCGGCCGCGCGAGCCTCGGAGAGTATCTTCTCGGTTTCTTCGGAGACCTCTTTCTTACGCTGATCGATCTCCTGTTCCAAGCTTTCCCGCATCTGCTGGGTTTCCTGAAGCATGTTCGAAGCCGCCGCACGCGCGTTGGAGAGGACCTGCTCGGCCGATTTCTCCGCCTCCTCCAGGCGAGACTGCGCCTGGAGGTCGATCTCCCCCAGCTTGGAGTTGGCCTCGGCGATACGCGTTTCGGCCTCCTGGCGAGCCTGAGTGAGGATCTCCTCCGTCTGCAAACGGGCTGCCTCCTCCATCTCCTTCGCGCTCTTGCGAGCCTGAATCAGTGCGTCCTTGATCATGTCCGTCATGGACTCCTGCTTCTGAACGAGATCCTCGAGCTCCTGGATGCGCCGTTCACTCTCCTCCAGGCGTAAAGCGTAAGTCTCGATATCGTCCGCAACCTGATTCAGAAACTCTTCAACCTCCGGAATGGCATAGCCTCCAAAGGAAACTTTTTTAAAGGCCCTTACCTCAACGTCCTTGGCGGTCAAAAGATCCGGCATTCCCAAGTTCCTCCTCAGCCCATTCCTCAAACATACCTTCATGCGGTGTAACGACGTAAAGCGCAGGCTCGATGTACTCCATACGGCCCTTATGGGCGAAGGCCACTCCTCCCATAAAATTGATGAAGGGACGCCCCTCCTTCTCGAAGCTCTGAGGATCCAGATCGTGAAGATCCAGAAGGATCATCACCCCGTCCAGCAGGGCATCCCTGAGCTTGAGCTTGATCTCCTCGGAGGGGACCCCCTTGAAGAAGACCATCCTCAATGGACCCTGACCGGACCGAGCCTCATCCCGCCGCCATGCCTGAGACGACTTTTTGGCGGGTTGGGGCTTCTCGCCGTAATGTTCCTCGGATTCGTCGTAGTCGTCGTCACCGTAGAATCCCAAGATCTGCATCAGTTTCCTCACCAGTCTACTCCTCCTCGAACAGGATGCAACCTTCTGTTCGTTGCTTCCGCCCTAAACTATAACATGTATTGGCAAAAAAATCACAAAAAGGTTAACGGGGCCCAAAAAGTGCCGTCCCGATGCGAACCATCGTGCTGCCCTCCAGGATCCCCCACTCGAAGTCCCCGCTCATCCCCATGGAGAGAACTGGCAGTTCCCGGCCGGAGGAGGAACGGGCCCGGTCCGAAAGCTCCCTCAGGGAGGCAAAGGCCCTCCTGACCTGCGCTTCGTCGTCCGTCAGCGGGCCGATCGTCATCAATCCCTGAAGGTTCAGGCGCGGTGAGTTCAGGACATGATCCAGGAGCTTCGGAAACTCGCCGGGCTCGATCCCCGTCTTGCTCGCCTCCCCGGCCGTGTTGACCTCGATCAGCACCGGAAGGGAGCGGTCGAGCTCCATGGCGATACGATCCAGGGTCGAAGCGATCCCTATGGAGTCCACCGAATCCACGCTGTCGAACATTTCGACGGCGCGACGAGCCTTATTTTTCTGGAGGTGGCCGATCAGGCGCCATTCCGGGCCTCCCTCCCCGCCCCATTCCTGTTTCTTCAAGAGGGCCTCCTGAACGCGGTTCTCGCCGATGGCATCGATCAAGGGAGCCGCTTCTCGCATCTCCGCCACGGTTCTTGTCTTGGTCACACCTACGAGCCGAACGTCGGACCCCTTCCTTCCGGTATGTTCGGCGCAGCGGGCTATCCTTTCCCTTATCGCGGAAATCCTCTCCTCGAGAGACATGCTTGCCCTCCTTCTACCAGAGCCTGATGACGCCGGACAGGTTCTTGTCGGCATGCAGGATCAATTTGTTCCCGGGCGCCACGCCCCTGGTGATGAAAAAATGTCCGTTGTCGGCGGGAAACCCCTCGACGTCCTGCGATAAAACCCGGCTTCCCTGCACGAGAAAGACCACATTTCTACCGTCTCGGGTCACGACCGCCGTATCCGGAAGCATCACGCCCTGGAGATCCCCGGCGATGACGCGGCAGGAGAAGGCACGGGAATGCAGGACGGAGGCAGGGAAAAAAGGCAGACGCAGGCAAACCTTTATTTTCTGTCCGGAAGACTTCACTGCGACGATCTCCGCTTCCCGCTCCTTCCCCTCCGGGTCGAGGCGAATCCTTAACGAGGCTTTCTTCCGCCGCAGGCTGAGCGCAATGGACGGACTGTTGTCGAGATAAGCGATACAGCGCAGAAATTGCGGTTGGGGCACGAGCTTGCCGATCGGCGCCCCCTTCCGCAGCTGGGTCCCGTTCTCCAAAAGGACGGCCGACCTGAAAAAAGGAAACGGTGCAAACTCCGGCCAAAGACGCGAGTAGACCCAATGCCCCTCCTGTCCGTCCAGCGCCGGGAAAAAATAGCCCGGAGCGGGGACCTTCACGGCTGCTCCGTCCAGGGCCGCCACGACCTCCCCCTTCGATACCCTTCGGGGAAGCGGGGAGAGGTACGTGAGGACACCATCCCTGGGGGCGTAGACGAGCTGTTCGTCCCACAGCAGAATCCCATTCAATGGCTGCTCCTCGATATAGCCGACGGCGAAGGCCTCGATGATTTCAGGGTGAAGCAGCCGATAGTTTTCGAGCCAGATGAGGTAAACTTTGCCCACCCCGACGAAGATCAGCAGAAAGGCCGCATAGTAGACCAGCCGTCCGAAGAGCCCGTTTCCCCCTTCCGCATTTCTGCCCTCCGGCTCCATGGCCTCCTCAGCTCCTCTTGTCCCGAACCAGCTCGGCGAAGGCATCGTGGCGGTGAATGCTCTCTGCGCTGGTAACCGATATATCGTACCAGACGATCCGGTCGTCCCGGTCGAGGGCCATGGTGAGCTCCCGCGCGAGGTCCTCGACAAAACGGGGCGTTTCGTAGGCCCGCTCGGTCACGAACTTCTCGTCCTCCCGCTTCAGAAGGGTATAGAGCGGGGTCGAGGAAGCGTCCTCGACCGCGCGGATCAGCTCCTCGAACCAGACGAGACCGGAGCTGCGGACCTTCAGGCGGACGAAGGCACGCTGATTGTGCGCCCCCATCCTCGAGATCTCCTTCGAACAGGGGCAGAGCGTCTGCACGGGGACGCCGACTCCGACCTTCATGTCGAATTCGCTGCCGCGGCTGATCCCCTCCAGACTGGCCTCGTATCGCATGAAGCTCTCGATGCCGGAGACGGGGGCCTTCTTACGGACGAAATAGGGAAAATCGAACTTTATGGAGGCCTCCGAGGCATCCAGCTTCGAGCAGAGATGCTCGGCCAGCACCCTGAGGGTCGTCAGCGAGACCTTACCCTTGTACTCCTCCAGGGTTTCGATGAAGCGGCTCATGTGGGTTCCCCGATACTCGTGGGGAAGCAAAACGCTCATCGAGACCGACGCGATGGTCGCCTGCGTTCCGTTCAGCGGGTCCATGACGGTGATGGGATAATGGACGTCGCGCACCCCTACGCGGTCGATCGCGATATTGCGCAGATCCCTTTCCTTCTGCACGTCCTTCATGGCCGTCCTCGGTCCCCCATCCGGCCGGTCCGGTCCGACGCGCTCAGGACGACGCAGCTGGTCGCCGTCTCCCAGAGCCAGACCTCGTGCAGGCGACAGTTGGACCGGGAGAGCGGAGCCTCTATCTGGTCCCATATCCATTGGGAGATGTTCTCCGCCGTGGGCTGCGGGATGATGTCATTGATATAGGTGTGGTCGAGCCGTGATACGACACGCTCCCTGACTGCGGCGGAGAGCTCGCAGAAGTCGAGGATCATTCCCTCCGCATCCGGCGTTCCCTCGAGAACGACGGCCAAACGATAGGTGTGCCCGTGCAGGGCCTCGCACTTCCCGTGATATTGAACGAGATTGTGCGCCGCATCGAACGTGAACTCCTTGCGAAGTAGCATGGTCGCTCCTTAAAAGAAAAACGAATCCGGATAAATTCGAGAATCATTCCCGAAAACAGACGAGAACGGCTTTTCAAAAGCCCTCTTCTTCAATGAAAAAAGCCTTTTTTTCATTGAAGCCGCTTTCGCCTCAAATTATACATGATTCCACCGAGCCGCAGGGCTTGGCGGGACCGTTCATGTCTTCCAGCGATTGTGCATCCAGAACCACAGCTCCGGCCTCGGGGCGATGATCTCCTCCAGAGCACGGTTCACCTCCAGGGTCAGCAATTCCGCCCTGCGGAGCCTGTTTCGCTCCTCCGGAACGGGCAGAGGAGGAAAGAAGCGCACCCTGTGTCGGAAGGGAGCCAGGCGGTAGATTCCGACCGGAACGATGGGGACGGAGGCCAGAATCGAAAGCACGGCGGGCCCTGTGGTATTGGTACATTCGTGTCCCATGAAGGGCAGCCGTACCCCCCCCAACCAGGAGATGTCCGCAAGAAGGGCAATATGTGCGCACTCCCTCAGGAGGCGTACGAACTCCAGGGTGGAGGTATCCTTGGGCAGCAGGCCTATGCCGCAGCGCTCCCGATACTCCCGGAGCAGATCCGAGATGCCGCGGTCATGGATCTCCTGCGAGACGATATGAAAGCCGGGGCCTCCATCGCGTTTGCACACCTGCGCGTACCAGGCCGCGAGGAGCTCCCAGTTGCCGAAATGCGCACTCAGAAAAAGGACGCCCCTGCCCTGCGACCGGCATTCTTCCACCCAATGGAGTCCCTCGACCTCCTCGACCCAGCGCAAGGCCTGCCGGGGGTCCCGCTGCAGGACCATGAGCTCCGTTACGGTCCAGGCCAGATGCCCGTAAAGCCGGTGCCGGATGCGGGCCCTCCACGCACGGTCCTTATCGGGGTACACGAGGCTCAGGTTGGATTCGATCCGTCCCTTACGGGGGGCAAGGACACCGAGCGCGGACCCGAAGAAGGCGGCTGTCGCCCGCGCCCTCCAGCCGGGTGCGGCCAAGGCCTGAAAACGTCTCAATATCCAGGATGCAGCGGTCAAACGCTCCCCTCCAGCACCGAGCGGTACATCGCCTCGAGGGAATCCGCGCTCTCCGAAGCGGAGTAGCGGGTCTTGATCATGTGCCGGGCGGAGATGGCCAGGGCCCGCCCACGGTCGGAAAGAGCCTGGCTTAAGGCCTCCTTCCAGGCTTCTTCCCTGTCCTCTCCAACGGAAAAATAGCCCTCGTCGCCCAAGAGGGAGTGAAGATAGGGGGTGTCCGGCCCCACCACGGCCAGCCCCTGCATCGTCAGGGCGGCGGCGTGAAGGGCCTCCGAGGGGCCGTCGCCTGAGATGAAGCAACCGCTCTTGGCCGCCGACGCACCGACGCGTCCCATCCCCAGGTCCACGACCGGACAGTTCAGCGCCGCAACGGCCTCGCGCAAAGGGGCGCTCGCCGACGCCAGCTTTACGTAGACCGCACGGGAACCATCGGGCGGAACGCCGGCGGACTCCTCCGTATGAACGAGGCGGGACTCGAAAGTCGGCTTGACGACGGTCTCCCCATCGTCGGCCTGTTCCGTGAAGATGCGGGAGGGATGTCCTCTCCATGCGGGATCGGGGAGCCAGGACGTATGCACGGTCCGGGAGCGTACCCTCACGAGGCCCCACCAGCGGGGAGCCTTGCCCCAGAGGTGCCAGAGAGCGCCTGCCGAGGAGAGGATCAGCCGCATTCGTTCCAGAAGCGTCAAGGCCCTCCAAGAGAGGACGCCGTCGAGACAGAAGTCCGTCGTGCCTCCGTCCGTGTAGATGGACAGGCCGACGCCGCGGGCCCTCAGCGCGGCCCCCATGTTGCCGATCATCGCCCGTTCCCAGGGGTGGGCGATCTTTGATGCATACCAAATGCAGGGAACCATCAGTACCTCCGTAACACTCTTTTGGGGGGAGTCCTCAGGAGCTGGAATCTACGAGAAGACGACCAGATGGAACCGCTTGCGCCCGATCCGGACAAAAAGGTAACGGCCCCTTCCGAGCTCCTCCCGGGACACGGTCGCCCCCTCGTCGGAGGCCCGCATCCCGTTCAGGGATACGCCGCCCTGTCGGATCGCCCTTTTGGCCTCTCCCCGGCTCTCGAAGGCCCCGCAGACCGTGAGTACGTCCAGCAAGGCCGCGGGGAGGTCCAGGCTCACCTCGGCAAAGGGAACCTCCTCCCGAAGGGCCGCATAGGTCTCCTCCGTTAGATCCGTGAGGTCGGACTCCGCATCGAAGAGTACGGAGCTGGCTTTGACGACGCTGAGGGCCGCGCCCTCCCCGTGGACGAGCTGCGTCACCTCCAAGGCCAGACGGCGCTGGGCCGCCCGCTCCTCCGGCCGGGCCGCATGCCTCTCCATGAGGTCCCGAATCTCGTCCAGCGGCAGGAAGGTGAAGAGCTTGAGGAGGCGCTCCACGTCCCTGTCGTCCGTGTTGAACCAGAATTGGTAGAACCGGTACGGGCTGGTCCGTCTGGGATCGAGCCACACCGCCCCCGCCTCGGTCTTGCCGAATTTCGTCCCGGACGCGGTCAGCAGGAGCGGCTGGGTCAGGCCGAAGACCTCACCCCCCATGGATTTCCGGACATAGTCCGACCCGGCCAGTAGATTCCCCTGCTGGTCGTTGCCGCCCATCTGGAGACGACAGCCATGGGCCTCGTACAGGTGCCTGAAGTCCATGGCCTGGAGCAGGACGTAGGAGAACTCCGTGTAGGAGATGCCCTTCTCGGGGTCCTCCAGGCGGCTTCGCACGTATTCCCTGGCGATGAGGCTGTTGACGGAGAAATATTTGCCGACGTCCCGAAGGACCTCCAGAAACGAGTGGGAGGAAAGCCAGTCGTAGTTGTTGAGCAGCAGCGCGGAATTCGCTCCGCAGTCGAAGTCGAGGAAGTGCGCCAGCTGGGGGCGCACTCCCTCCACGTTGCACCGTACCTCCTCCACCGTGATGAGGTTGCGCTCCCTGCTCTTCCCTGACGGGTCGCCGATCAGTCCGGTGCCGCCTCCGGCCAGCGCGATGGGACGATGTCCCGCACGCTGGAGCCATGCCAGCGCCATCAGGGGGATCAGGTGGCCAACGTGCAGGCTGTCCGCCGTGGGGTCGAATCCGACGTAGGCCGTGATCATCCCCTCGTCCATGACCTCGCGCAGCCTGTCCTCCGCATTGCACCATTCCACATAGCCACGGGACTGCAAAACATCAAAAGCCTTCTCCGGCATCTCCGCACTCCTCCCACTCCGTCCCCGTTATTCTTATCGTATCCTGCCGGGGCGAAGCGTTTTTTTCTCCAATTTTTATCCAGAATTATAGCGAGAAAGCGCCATTTTGTCCCTTGGACTCCAAGACGATTCCGCCTCCGAAATCCAAGGGACAAACATCGAAATTTCAAAAAGGAAAACGGGGTTTTTCATCCCGCCCTGATCGCCCTCACGGGGCAGGCCCTGAGACAACGCATGCAGCCGACGCACGCAGCCTCGTCCACCTCGGCGGCCCTCCCGGGGAGCGTCCGCATCGCCCCGACGGGGCAGACTTTCCCGCACCGGCCGCAGGCCGTGCAGGCCTCCTTCCGAACGTGAGCCTTGAGTCCCGCTACGGACATTCCTCTCGATCAGGGGAAGAGCTGCAAGGCAGGGGGCGCTCAGCCCTCGCGCCGGGGGCTGTAGTCGATGGCGCTGCCCAGCTCGGAGAGCTTCTTCGGGGAGTGCACCGCCGAGATGTAGCGCACCGTCCCGCTCTTGCCCCTCATACATATGGAGGAGGTGTGGATCCGCTGCCCCTGGTAGCTCACGCCCTTCAGCATATCGCCGTCGGAGGCGCCCGTCGCGGCGAAGAAGACGTTGTCCCCCTTCACCAGGTCCTCGAGCGTCAGGACGGTATGCCGCGTCAGCCCCCGGGCCTTGCCCTTCGCCTCATCCTCCTCGTTGCGGAAGTAAGGGCGGCACTGCATGTTGCCCCCCAGGCACTTGACCGCACAGGCCGTGATGACGGCCTCGGGAGAGCCCCCGGAGCCCAGGAGCAGGTCGGCCGTCTCATTCCAGCAGGTGGTGAGCGCCCCGCTGACGTCCCCGTCGGGGATCAGGCGGATACGAGCGCCCAGCTTGCAGACCTCCTCACGGATCGCGTCGTTGCGGGGACGGTCCAGCATCACGACCGTGACGTCCTCGACCGCCTTGTTCTTGGCCTTGGCCACACGGCGCAGGTTGACGTGGACCGGCGCTTCGATATCGATGAAGTCGGCGGCCTCCGGCCCCGTCACGATCTTGTCCAGGTAAAAGAGGTCCTGGGGACTGAACATGCTGCCACGGTCCGCCGCGGCGACGACGCTGATGGCGCCGCCCAGGCCGCAGGCCATCAGGCGCGTTCCGTCGATGGGATCGACGGCGATGTCGACCTCCGGGCCATCCCCGCGGCCCAGTTCCTCCCCGTTGAAGAGCATCGGCGCCTCGTCCTTCTCCCCCTCGCCGATCACGACGACGCCCTTCATGCTCACGCTGTTGAGCATGTAGCGCATGGCCTCGACGGCGGAGCGGTCCACATCGTTCTTGCTGCCCCGTCCAAACCATCGGCCGCTGGCCATGACCGCAGCCTCCGTACCACGAACCAACTCCAGAGCCAAATTCTTATCCGAAGCGAAGAGCGACATAAACATCAACCTCCCTGCAATACGGTCTCGAAGAATCCTCCATCCGAGAAAATGTCCTTGAAGCGCAATCGACCGGCGGCGTCGCGGAAAGTCCGTCCCGCTCAAGTTCACTTTGCAGTAAAAGCGGAAAAAAGTCAAGCCCGAGACGGGGCTCGGGCCTGACCTGATCGGCTCAAAGGTAAGAGGTCCGGAAAGGAGGGGGATCAGCCGCGGCCGCGGCCCCCCATGGTCAGGGCCATGACGGCCTTGGCCGTATGCAGACGGTTCTCCGCCTCGTCGTAGACGATGGAATGCGGCCCGTCGATGACGGAGTTCTCAACCTCGTTGTTGCGGTCCGCCGGCAGTGCGTGCATGTAGACGACATCGCGATCCGCCGTGGCGATCTTCTCCTCGGTGCACTTCCAGGAGCGGTGCGCCATGAGTTTGTCGTCGACCACCTTGACCGCCCCCGTCGTCGTCAGGCCCGTCTGGTCGGTCACCCAGTTGCCCCAGTTCTTGGGGATGACGATATGGGCGTCCTTATAGGCATAGGCCTCGTCGTCCGTCACGGTGACGCTCCCGCCGTAGCGCTCCGCATTGGCCCTGGCCTCGGCGATGACCCAGTCGGGAAGCTCCCAACCCTTGGGGTGCGCCAGCACCACATCCATCCCGAAGCGCGGGAAGAACAGCACCTGGGACAAGGGCACGGAAATCGGCTTCTTGTGGCTCTCGGCATAGGCCCAGATGATGGAGACCTTGAGCTTTTTGGTCGTCCCGAACTTCTCCTGGATCGTCATCAGGTCGGCGATGGCCTGCATGGGATGATAGAGGTCGCACTGAAGGTTCATCACCGGGACCGGGGCCCATTGCGCCATCTCGTTGATGTACTTGTTGCCGTAGCCCCAGTTGCAGTACCGGCAGGCGATGGCATGCCCCATCCGTCCCAGGATGATGGCGGTGTCCTTGGCCGACTCGCCGTGGCTGACCTGCATGGTACTGGTGTCCAGGAAGTGTGCGTGTCCGCCCAGCTGGGTGATGCCCGCCTCCATGGAATTGCGGGTACGGGTCGACTGTTCGAAGAACATCAGAAAGATCGTCTGGTTTTTGAGCGATTCGTTAAGCCGCCCCAAAGCAAAGTCCATCTTGAGCTGCATCGAGACCTTCAGCAGCGTCTCGACCTCGTCCTGGCTCCAGTCCCGAAGCGTGACGAAATGCTTCCCCCTGAACAATGTCTGCACTCGAAATCTCTCCTTAAATGAATGGTGAATAATATCTCGATCCCCGGTCCGTCCCGATCAGAGGGCCAGCCCCGTCATCCGGTTGAAGGCGTCGATCTTCTCGTCGATGACGTCGGCCATCTTGTGGACGTTGGTCCAATAGTCCCGGTCGTACCACTGGGCGTTCAGCTCCGCGGATGTCTTCCCCTGCTGTTCGACCCATGTGTAGTACTTCAGGTTGTGAATGCGTTTGCGGTCGTAATAAGAGAGTTCCGCCATGCCGTCGATCCCCATCCCGAGGACGTAGCGGTTGTGATCGACCGCAGCCTGGACCTGGGTGTAGGCGCCCATCTTCGCGGTCATCTCCTCCAGGCGGGAACCGTACATCTCCATGGAGTCCGTGAAGACCGTGACGATGACGTCGTTCTCGTCCATCTCGTAGTACTTGGCCATCTTGATCGCCATGGCGACGTTGGCCGCTCCGGAGATGCCCATCAGGTTCAGGCGCTCGATGTCCGCCTCCTTGACCCCGATGCTCCTGAGGTACTTTTGCCCTTCCGGCTCGTTGCAGATGCGGATCATCGCCATGCAGACGCTGTCGTCGATCGCGAAGACCACGTCGGTGTTCTTGACGTTGTGAACCCAGGGGACGTGCTTGTCGCCGATCCCCTCGATGCGGTGATCTCCGAACCCGTTGAGAAGCAGGGTCGGACACTGGAGCGCCTCCCCCACTCCGAACCTGAAGGTGGGAAAGACCTCGCGCAGATAGTCGCCCGATGCGGTCGTTCCGGCGGACCCGGACGTCACGACGACGCCGGCAAAACGGTCCCTCGCGCCCTTGACGTCGTTGAAGAGCTCCTCCATGGCCCGTCCGGTCACCGTATAGTGCCACAGATGGTTGCCCAGCTCGTCGAACTGATTGAAGATGACCGCCTCGGGGCGCGTCGCACGGATCTCGGCGACCTTGTCGTAGATCTCCTTGACGTTGCTCTCCGTACCGGGTGTGGCGATGATCTCGCCCGCCACGGTCCTGAGCCAGTCGAATCGCTCCTTGCTCATCCCCTCGGGAAGGATGGCGACGGACTCGCAGCCCAGGAGCTGGGCGTTGTAGGCTCCTCCGCGGCAATAATTTCCGGTGGAGGGCCATACGGCCTTGTGGCGCGTCGGGTCGAACTGCCCCGTCACGAGGCGCGGGACGAGGCAGCCGAAACTCGCCCCCACCTTATGGGCACCTGTGGGAAACCACTTGCCGCAGAGGGCAAAAATCTTTGCCCGTACCCCGGTGATCTCGTGCGGAACCTCGAGGTAATTGACCTTGCCGTAGAGCCCGCCGCTCTTCTGGGGCTGGTTCTTCCAGGTGATTCGGAAGAGGTTTGCGGGATCGACATCCCAAAGCCCGATCTTTTTCAGTTTTTCCTTGATGCCGGTGGGGGTGTGGGCTTCGGGATCCCGCATCTGCTTGAACGTCGGGATCAGGACATTACGCTTTTTAGCCAGCTCCACCGTATTTTTCAGATTCTCCTGATTCATCGTCAGATCGATCATATTGTTCCTCCTCCGTCCTGATGGAACCCGCCTTGTTTCCCGGGGTTCCCGCTATACCAGATCGGGATAGACCGGAAACTTCGCGCACAGCTCCCGGACCTCGGCCCTTACGGTTTTTATCAACGACTCGTTTTCGACGTCTTTCGAGATACGGTCGATCCACTCCGCGATGCGCTTCATCTCCGGCTCCCTGAAACCGCGGGTCGTCACGGCCGGGGTCCCGATGCGGATGCCGCTGGTGATCGTGGGCTTCTCCGTGTCGAAGGGGACGGCATTCTTGTTGACCGTCAGTCCCGCCTCGTTCAGTGCGTGCTCCAGCGCCTTGCCCGTCAGCTTCTTGCTGCGCAGGTCTATCAGCATCAGGTGATTGTCGGTTCCTCCGGACACCAGCTGGAACCCGTACCCGACAAGAGCCTCTGCCAGCGCTTTGGAATTGGCCAGGGTCTGCCGCTGATACACGGCGAAGGACGGTTCCGCAGCCAGCTTCAGGGCCACGGCCTTGGCCGCGATGACGTGCATCAGGGGCCCGCCCTGCATTCCCGGAAAGATCGCCTTGTCGAGGGCCTTCGCAAACTCTTCCTTGCACATCACCATGCCGCCGCGCGGGCCGCGAAGGGTCTTGTGGGTCGTCGTCGTGACGAAATCGCACCACGGCACGGGATCCTTATGCAGCTTCGCCGCGACGAGCCCTGCTATGTGGGCGATATCGAACATCAGATAGGCCCCGACCTTCTTCGCGATCCTGTGGAAGGCTTCGGCGTCGATCTCACGGGGATAAGCGCTGGCGCCGCAGACGATCATCTTCGGCTTGTGCTCCATGGCCTGACGCTCCACATCGTCCATGTCGATGCGACCGGTCTCCCTGCTCACGCCGTAAGAGACGAAGTTGTACAGCCTGCCCGAGAAGTTGACGGGGGCTCCGTGGGTCAGGTGTCCGCCGTGAGAGAGGTTCATGGCCAGGATGGTGTCTCCGGGCTGCAGGACGGAGAGGTACACGGCCATATTGGCCTGCGAGCCGGAATGGGGCTGGACGTTGACGTGATCGCAGCCGAAAATCGCCTTTGCCCGGTCGCGCGCGATGTTCTCCGCGACGTCGACGACCTCGCAGCCTCCGTAATAGCGCGCGCCGGGGTAGCCCTCCGCGTACTTGTTGGTCAGGACCGATCCCAAGGCAGCCAACACCGCAGGGGCAACGACGTTTTCCGAAGCGATCAGCTCGATGCCCTCCTCCTGGCGTCGGCGCTCGCCCGTATACACCTCGTAAATCTCAGGATCCGTCGCCGCGAGAAACTCCTTTGCCGTCTTCATCGTATAACCTTCCTCTCGATCGTCATGAGAACTCAGCAAAAAACTCAAATTTCATTGTTTTCCCTCCTGCTTCGGACCGCAGAAGAAAACAAACAGGGCTCCGCCAAAGCCTTTTTTCAAAATCTAAAGCCCCAGCTTGCTTTCGAGCTCAGCCAGATCCGGGGCGACGGACAATGCCGGGGGCACCGATTTCTGTGCGTTGGCGATGTCCTTGAGGCCGTTCCCGGTCACGACGACCGCCACGCGGTCCCCACTGCTCAAGGCCCCGGATTGGGCCGCCTTGCGGAACCCGGCAAAGGCCGTCGCGCCTGCGGGTTCGCCGAAGACCCCCGTGGAGCGTGCCAGTTCGGGGATGGCGGACAGGATCTCCTCGTCGGTCACCGTGAGCATGTCTCCATCCGTCCTGCGGACGGCCCGCAGCGCCTTTGCCCAGTTTCGGGGGGAGCCCACGGCAATGCTGTCCGCCAGGGTCGCGGCCCTGGTGAAGGTCACCTTCTCGGCTCCGGCCTTGAAGGCCTCGTAGATCGGCTTCGAGCCCTCGGCCTGAACGCCGAAGATACGGGGCATCCTTTCGGTCAGCCCCAGTTCCATCAAGTCTCCGAAACCCTTGTAAAGGCCCCCGATGCAGCATCCATCCCCAACGGAGATGAATACCTTGTCCGGGACATTCCAGGCGAGCTGTTCGGCGATCTCCATAGCGCAGGTTTTCTTGCCCTCCACGAGATAGGGGTTGATCGCGCAGTTGCGGTTGTACCAGCCGAATTTGTCGATTGCCGCCGTCGCCAGGCGGAAGGCGTCGGCGTAGTCTCCCTTGACGAGGAGGACCGAAGCGCCGTAGACCAGGAGCTGCGTCACTTTGGCCTGTGGAGCCCGCTCGGGGACGAAGATCATGCTCTTCAGCCCCGTCACGGCGGCGAACCCGGAGAGGGAGCTGGCCGCATTTCCCGTCGAAGAACAGGCGACGACGTCCCGCCCGAGGTCGAGCGCCTTGGCGACGCCGACCGCGCTGGCACGGTCCTTGAGGGACCCCGTGGGATTGCGGCCGTCGTCCTTGATGAAGAGCTCCCGCACTCCATAACTTTCCGCAAGGCGCCTGGCTTTATAGAGCGGGGTCCACCCCACCTGCAGCGGTGGGATGGAGGTATCCTGGATGATGGGCAGAACGGGTCCGTACCTCCATAGGGACGGCGTCGAATCCGCCTCGAGGGAGGCCCGGTGAAGGGACTTCTTCAGACGAGGGTAATCGTACAGGACATCCAGAGTTCCGTCCAATCCGCATTGGTCGCAGGTATAGGGAGCGGTGGAGGGCTCGTATTCCTTTCCGCAGAGCACACACTTCAGAACCGACGGCTGAGACATGGGGAACCCCCTATCCGGAATTCATCTTGGAGACATCAATGAAGCATCGGCACCATTATATATGTAAATCCTGATAATGAGGCTACTTCGACCTCATGACTTATGCTTCAGCGGACAAAGGATTCCGGCTGGACATGCCTCCTTGGGGAGGAGCACGGAAAACAGCGCCATGAATGCCTTGTTTTCCAGGACCCCGGCCGAAAGCTTCCCTTCCCCAAAGGCCATGATCGGCTCCTGCCGAGTGTCGCCGCCGACGATCAGCCAGCCTT
>NZ_CAUUGJ010000036.1:0-20211 GCF_963544685.1 uncultured Fretibacterium sp.
AAGTAGTTTACCAGCCCTGGTATCACTTCCACGTTACTTATTCTACGAGGAGGTTCAAGGATGAAAAAAGTATCGATACTTGCACTGGCCGTGCTTCTTGCGGGAAGTCTTTCCCTCGGCTCCGCCGTAGCGGCGCCGACAAACGCAACGGAGGTTACGAACATGAAGGACACAGCCATTCAGGAACTCACGAACGACAGCCGCGTATTCGCAAAGGATTCGTCCATCCAGGTCAGGATGGTCCGTTTCCACAATCGCTTCGGCATCGACCTGGCAGGGCACCTCTATCTGCCCAAGGACTTCAATCCCGAAAGAAAATACGCGGCCATCGCCGTCAGCGGCCCCTTCGGGGCGGTTAAGGAGCAGTCCTCCGGCCTCTACGCCCAGGAGATGGCGAAGGCGGGCTTCGTCGCGGTGGCCTTCGACCCCTCCTTCACGGGCGAGAGCGGACCGGAGAACGTCCGCTTCGTTGGGTCCCCGGACCTCAATACCGAGGACTTCAGCGCGGCGGTGGACTTCCTGTCCGTTCAGGACTTCGTGGACCCGGAGCGCATCGGCATCATCGGCATCTGCGGCTGGGGCGGCATGGCCATCAACGCCGCGGCCATGGACACCCGAGTCAAGGCCACGGTAGCCTCCACCCTATACGACATGACGCGGGTCATCGCGAACGGGTACAACGACGCGGCGGACAGCGCAGACGTGCGCTTCGAGATGAAAAAGGCCCTGAACGCCCAGAGGACCGCCGACTACAGGAACGGCAGCTACGATCTTGCCGGCGGACTGCCGGATACCCTGCCCGAGGACGCGCCCCAGTTCCTGAAGGACTACCACGCCTACTACAAGACGCCCCGGGGCTATCACGCCCGCTCCCTGAACTCCAACGGTGGCTGGAACAAGACCTCGGCGCTCTCCTTCGTCAACACGAAGCTGCTGGAATACTCCGGAGAGATCCGTACGCCGGTGCTGATCGTACACGGCGAGAAGGCCCATTCGCGCTACTTCGGCGAGGACGCCTTCAAGATGCTGAAGGGGGACAACAAGGAGCTGCTGATTGTCAGGGGCGCGAACCACACGGACCTGTACGACCAGATGGACAAGATTCCCTTCGAGAGGATCGAGTCGTTCTTCGAGAGCAATCTGAAATAGTGGACAAAGCCCCGGAGAACCGGTCGGGCCGCCTGCCCCGCGCCGACAAGACGCCCCCCTCCCCGTCCTGGGGAAGGGGGCGTCTCGATGATGGGCGTCCGCGGAAAAGCCCTTGGGCCGCAGCGCTTACAGGCTCTCCTCAAGGATTTTCACGACCTCCTCGCGCGAGAGCACCTTGTACCCGCCCTTCAGGATGAACGTGCCGTCGGCGATCCCCTCGATCATGGCCTCGGTGACGCCGAGCTCCCGAAGGCGCATCACGACCCCGAGCTCCTTCATGTAGGCCTCCATGCGGGCGAGGCCCTCCTTTGCGATCGCCTCGTCGGACTTTTCCTCGGCCCTCACGTCCCAGACGTTGACCGCATAACGCCGGAACTTCTTCAGGCCGTAGGGCAGGATGTGGCGGTAATACGGCAGGGAGACCGCCGCGAGGGTCATACCGTGGGTCGCGTCGGTGTAGGCCCCCACGGAATGCCCCAGCATGTGGACCATCCAGTCGGTGGACTTGCCCTGTGCCACGAGGGTGTTCAGGGCCCAGGTGGCGGTCCACATGACGTTGCTGCGCGCCTCGTAGTCCGTGGGGGCGTTCAGCGCAATTCTCGTGCTGTGGATCAGGGACCTCAGGAGCCCCTCCATGATGTAGTCCGACGTATTGTCGTCCTCGCCCGAGAAATACTGCTCCAGAATATGAGACATGATGTCGAAAAACCCGGCGACCATCTGATGCCTCGGCAGCGTGAAGGTGAACGTGGGGTTCAGGATGGAGAACTTCGGGAACACCTCGTCCCCGAACACGTGCCCGACCTTCCGATTGCTCTCGGGATTGCTGATCACCGAGCCGCCGTTCATCTCCGAACCGGTGCCGACCATGGTCAGGACGCAGCCCACGGGGATGATCCGGTCCTCCGGCTCCTCCATCCGGACGAAGAACTTTTCCCAGGGATCGTCGCCGCACCAGGCGGAGGCGGAGACCGCCTTCGCATAATCGCAGACCGAACCGCCGCCGACCGCCAGGATGAGGTCGGCGTTCCCCTCGCGGGCCCGCCGGCAGCCCTCGTTCAGCTTCGCGACGGTCGGGTTGGGCATCACGCCCGCGTCCTCGAGGACCGTCTTGCCGTTGGCCCTCAGGATGTCCACAACCCTGTCGTAGATCCCGTTTTTCCTGATGGAGCCGCCTCCGTAGGCCAACAGAACGTTTTTGCCGAACTTCGGCAGCTCCTCGTTCAGGAAATCGAGGGCATTCTCCCCGAAATGAATCCGCGTCGGGTTCGAATAGGTAAAGTTTCCGAGCATCGTTGTCTCCTCCTCGCCGTTTGGAAAGATGAAGTCCCCTTACGTTCCCATGCGGATACTCTATAATTTCGATCCGGCTTCAAGTCAAGGGGAGAAAGGACGAATCCGCCCGAAAAAACGCCGCCCGAGAAATCAAGCCCTTACGCCTCGGCCGCAGCGGTCCCCTCGGCCTCCAGCGCCTTCAACGTCGAGCTGAGCGTTTTGCAGGAGATCTTTCCTGTATACCTTTTCATTTCGTTGAACCGAACGATGCCGAAATGCGCCAGAGCACAAAGGACGGCCCTTTTGTATCTTTCGTCGATCAGCGACGGGGCGTAACGGAAACCGCACCCCTCGAAGGATTCCCGAGCGATGTTCCGTTTCGTCATGACAGTTCCCCATCAGAAAGTATGGGCCATAATCGTAAGTAACCCACCTCGATGTAAGTACTTTTTTCCCGTTACTGACTTGAATATAATGATACGGGCGGGGCGGAAAAGAGGCAACTCGCGGAAGCATTGGGCGTACCTGGAGACCATTGGGAAAGGATGATCGTCATGAGAAAGAATCTGGATGTTCAGCCGGCGCTGTTCCCGATGCCGGTGTTGATGGTGGCGGCATACGACAGCAACGGAAAACCCAACGTGATGAACGCCGCCTGGGGACAGATCAGCGCGATGGACAAAGTTGCGCTTTTCATCGACGAGGAGCACAGGACGACGAAGAATATCCGGGAGACGAAGGCCTTCACGGTCAGCATCGCCGACCTGGACCACATGGCCGAGGCCGACTTCGTCGGCATCGCTACGGGCAACAAGATGGAGGACAAATTTGAACGCACCGGGTTCCACCAGGTCAGGAGCGCTCACGTAAACGCCCCCATCATCGAGGAGTTCCCCGTGGCGATGGAGTGCGAGCTGCTGGAGATCGTGGACACCGAGAACCTTCACTGCGTCATCGGGAGGATCGTCGGCGTCAGCGCGGACGAGAAGGTCCTGGATTCGAAGGGGAAGGTCGATCCGGCGAAGCTGAACGCCTTTGCCTTCGATCCGTTTCTGAACGGCTATTACAAGATTGGGGAGAAGGTCGGACAAGCCTGGAATGCCGGCGCGGGGTTGATGAAGAAATAAAGCTGATGAAGAAATAAAGCTGATGGGGAGGCGGATAGGAAGTACACGGGACCGGTCCAGCGTCCGCCGTTCGAGGAGGGCTCCCTGCTGCTGCAGGCCACGGCCGGATGCAGCCGCAATCGGTGCGCCTTCTGCTCCAGGTACCGGAACGTCCCCTTTCAGGGCGAGGACCTGGAGCAGATCGAGCGGGACCTTCTCGAGACGCGAGGTCCCGGCGGCAGGGGGGTAATCGCCTAAAATCCCGGTCAATCGCCCCATACGGCGAAAAGCACCTTATCATATAATCCAGAACGACATGCGCCGCAGCAGAACGATAAACCGTCAGGAGGGATCGTCATGGATTTTCTGGAGCTGGCAAGGGAGCGCTATTCCGTCCGGAAGTTTGCCCCCCAAAAGGTGGAAAAGGAAAAGCTGGACGCGGTTCTGGAGGCCGGCAGACTGGCCCCCACCGCCGTCAACTACCAGCCGCAGCGGATATTGGTGCTCGATTCGGATGCGGCCCTCGGCAAGCTGAAGGACTGCACGCCCTATCACTTCTCCGCCCCCTTGGCCCTGGTCGTCTGCTACGACGCCGCAGTGAGCTGGAAGCGATCCTACGACGGCAAGGACATGGGTGAGGTCGACGCGAGCATCGTCACCACCCATATGATGCTCGAGGCTGCGGCCCTGGGCCTGGGCAGCACCTGGGTGGGGCATTTCGACCCGCAGAAGGTGCGGTCGGCATTCGCATTGCCGGAAAACGTCATACCGGTCGCCATCCTCCCCATGGGCTACCCTCACGAATCGAGCGTCCCCAGCCCGAAGCACGCCGAGCGCCTTCCGCTCTCGGAGACAACGCGCCGCAATACCTTCTGAGCCCCATCCCCTGCGTTCGGGGGGTGTTACACGCTCCCGGGCACGGACATGACGAGAGGCCCCCGATCGGGGGCCTCTCGTCGAAGGAGCCGTCCTCTTTTCTCTCCCGGCCTCAGACTACCGATTTTGCCGGGGGCAAAAACGGCTTCTCCAGCCCCTGTATGGGCTCGTCATCCAGGTTTTTGACCCCAAGCTCACGGCAGAGCATCTCCGCCAGCTTCCCCGCGCAGAGCCCGGTGAAGGCGATGCACTGCTTCTTGTGCTCCCCCTCGCTCATCTCAAAGCCTTTGGTCAGAACGCGACAGCAGACCGCATGTTTTGCGTTCGCGTCGCGGAACCAGTCGTGCAGTTCCTTCGACAGCGCCATCACCGCGTTTACCTTGGGGTCCTTCGGCCCGGCCTGCGTCGTGCGCCCGAAGAACATGCCCAGCGCGAGAATGGCCCCATTCAAAGCACCGCACATGCACCCGGCGCGCCCGGCTCCGATCGACATGGCGGAAGACATGGCGATCACCGATTCCGGTACTTCCACCTGAAAATCGCTCCTGATAACGTCCATAACGGCCTCGCAGCAAAAGAACCCGTTGGCGTACGACTCCTCCGCGTGTTTCTGAATGGCCTTCGGACTCACTGCCGTTGCGTGGTACGTGACGATCGATTCCATTCGTGTCCCCCCTCTGAAAATTGACAGCGGCTTCAAGAACTCGCCGCCCTGTTTTTCACGCGGCATCCCGCGTAAAACGGTTTACTTCTGGAACAAAAACTTCAGGTAGCCCCCCAGCACCCAAAGTACGACAAGGACGGCAATGGCGTCTGCACGTGCCCCAACGCCGCCATCCAAGCCAGCCCCGTGTACCCGGCCGTCATCTTCACCGCGATGGCGCTGATCACCAAAGGAAAGGTAAACGCCGCATGGCCGGGGGTGAAGGAGGTCCGGCAGAACCTCAGCAGATACGACACCCCCGCCCCGTAGAAGAAGAGGGAAAAGGCGAGAAGCAGCCACACGAGGACAGGCTCTTTCACCTCGAACGAGGCCATGTAGCCCGCCAGCAACAGGGATGCGGGCGCGGCAAGGATGACCGCCGTGGGCCTTGCGGCGTCCGGAACCTGCCCGACCTTCCAGAGACGCCAGCAGACGAAGGGCAGAAGGCAGAAGTAGGCGACAAAGGCAAACCAGAAGGCCATACGTCCGATATCCAGGCGCCCCGTCACCGGAGCGGAGGCGCTGGCCACAGCAATTCCCACATAGACGATGAACCATGAGGGGAACACCTTCTTCAGGGCGAACCCCTTCAAAAACATCCAACTGAACCACAGGATCAAAAGTGCATGACCAACAAGCCCGGCGTACCAGACGGCCTCCCCCGCCTCCGGCGCATAGGGTTTGACGTACCCGGCCAGCAACAAAGTCGCCATTGTGAACGTCGGCAGGACGCTCGCCGCGACGGGGTTCTCGAGGGGCTCCTTCAACTTTGCGTTCAGGACCAGCAACTTGAGCAGATAGGGCAGATAGAGAAGAAACGCGATTCCCCCGAGAAGCAGCCGCGCCCCACGACTATAGCCCTGCACGAGGTTGCCCAGCGCGAACAGAGAGAGGATCAGCCCCGCGGTCGGAATAGGATATTGCCGCAGAAAATTCAAGACCAACATACCCCCTTGCCTCGATTTTTCGGGAAACACCGATCGGATCGGCGCTTCCTCCGTGAAAATCGGCTCGCAGGCCCTCCGTTCCAGGGCAGAGAAGGGGCAGGTATTTTTCAAGCTCCGAGGACACGCGCCCGAGCTCAAGCAGGGGGCCGCGAACCGCAAAAAAAGCGGGGATCTCGAAATGCAAAAAATGCAGGGGATTTGAATAGATAAGGGAGGAGGGGGGATATCGAGAAAAAAGACCGCTCGGGGCGGTCTCTCCTGGAACGTCAGCGGCTGGAAAACGCCATGCGGATGCCTTGGTCTGCCCCTGAAGAGTACGGCCCGATCCGAACGGCTCCTCCCGAGGAAGGAACCCCACTGCAGAATGCATCCCGTGCATCCAAAGCCGATCGTCAGGTGAATCCGCAGTATCGCATCCGAGCGCCTCCTTCCCTGAAGAATGACCGACAAGCCTCTACTCTTCCACCTCAATACTATATCTTTATAATGGGATCGTGTCAATAATGAACCCCAACCCCAAATCCGCAGGTTGCGATGGCTTCGCTGAGGATCAAACCCGTCGTTATACAGGTTAAGCCAACTCCGACCCTTTTACCTCTCAGGTGCGGCAGAAAAATACGCAGAACTTGCCCCGCCACACGTTGAAAATTTTGCCTGTGGTCTTGGGCGAACCACGAGGCCGAGGGGCAGAAGCGCCGCCGAGGGCGCTTTCGTCCCCGTAGCCCCCGTACATGCAGATTGGGAATTGGAATTACGCGAACGCCGCCGCCGCTTTGGCCAGCTCGTCCCGAATCGCGATGTGCTGCGGGCAGACCTGCTCGCAGCGGCCACACCGGATGCACTCCGCCGCGCGCTTCCTGCCGTGGCCGCCGACCAGCCAGGACTCCTGATGCTTGGCGGCGGTCAGGTCGCCGTAAAGCGTCAGCGCGTTCATCGCCGTGAACGTCCCGGATATCCCCACCTCCACGGGGCAGACCTTGGCGCAGTAGTTGCAGGTCGTGCAGGGGATCAGCGGGATGCGGGCAAGCTCCTTCCTGGCCTCCTCCAGCGTTTGCCTCTCCGCGTCGGACAGCCCCATGAAGCTCTTCATGAAGGACAGGTTGTCCTCCATCTGCGCCAGGTCGCTCATGCCGGAGAGGACGGTGAGCACGCCGTCCAGGTCCGCGGCAAAGCGAATGGCCCATGACGCCATGGAGGCGCCGGCATCGGCCCGTCTGAGGATCTCCGCCACCGACTCCGGCGGGGTCGCCAGCATTCCTCCCTTCACGGGCTCCATGACGATCACCGGCTTGCCGTACTTCCGCGCCATGTCGTAGCAGGCCCGGGACTGGATGGCCGGGTTCTCCCAGTCGCCGTAGTTGATCTGGAGCTGGACGAACTCCATCTCGGGGTGCGCCTTCAAAATCTCCTCCAGCTCCTCCGGCGTGGAGTGGAAGGAGAACCCCACGTGCCGGATGAGCCCCTCCTTTTTCTTCTCCTGGACGAAGCGCCACATGTCGAAGTCGTCGAAGAAGTGCGTACGCCCCTCCCCCAGGTTGTGCAGCAGGTAGAAAT
Organism: uncultured Fretibacterium sp.; assembly: GCF_963544685.1. NCBI lineage: Bacteria > Thermotogati > Synergistota > Synergistia > Synergistales > Aminobacteriaceae > Fretibacterium > uncultured Fretibacterium sp. Next base: position 7,611 of record NZ_CAUUGJ010000036.1, read on the forward strand.
CGATGTATCCGGCCCCCGTCTGCCTCAGCGAGGTCTCGAACTGCGCCACGGCGTCCTCGCGGGTCTTACATTCCAGCCATGCGGCGTTCTTGGTGGCCAGCTGGAACTTCTCCCGGGGATAGCGCTCCACCAGCGCCTCGCGGATCGCGTCCTCGCTGCCCGGATAGGCCCAGGCGGTGTCGAAGTAGGTAAACCCCTCGGCCAGAAAGCGATCCACCATCCGCTTCGTCCGCTCGACGTCGATCGCATCGCCATCCTTGGGCAGACGCATCAGGCCGAACCCCAGCTTCTTGATCCCTTCCCCCAAATGAGTCATCGTATCCCCCTCGTTCCTCGTCCTCATGAAATTTCGACGGCACCGGACACGGGACAAAGACCGCGGACGCCTCTCCCCGCGCCGCGCACCCTCCCGCCGGGCCGATACGCCGCTACGGAAGCCGGGCGTAGTCCTCCTCGCTCACCGGCTCGCACCACTCGTTTTCGGCGCCCTCCCCCGGCACCTCCACCGCCAAGTGCGTGAACCAGTTGTCCCGGGCCGCACCGTGCCAGTGCTTCACCCCGGCGGGGATCCGCACCACGTCGCCGGCATGGAGCTCGCGCGCCGGCACCCCCCACTCCTGATACCAGCCGCGGCCGGCGGTGCAGAGCAGGATCTGCCCTCCGCCGCTCCTGGCCTTATGGATGTGCCAGTTGTTCCGGCACCCCGGCTCGAAGGTCACGTTGCCGATCACGACGCCCTCCGTGGAGAGCATGTTCAGATAGCTGTTCCCCACGAAATACCGCGCGTAGGCGGTGTTCGCCCCGCCGCGGGGAAACGGTCCCCCCATCGCGTCCTTATCCATTTACAACACCCCCCGACGCTCGATCGATGATAGGTAATCAATGATGATGAATGGTGATGGCATCAGTCTATATCCTCGAGCCGGCTCCAGGTCAAGATGGAAACGGATGAAATATCATGGCGCCACGACAAAATCAGCAAGGTCATACGGTGCGGAAAACTCAACCTCCCCTTTGACGCCTTCTCCATATTAGGTGTTCCCTAACCTATCTTTCGTCTTTTTTATTTCTCAAGATGGCTTTCGAGATATAGAATAATGAGACGTTTTGCTCGCGTCGGAAAATATGATCGGAGTAGTCGGCCCTGTGGAAAACGAAGGAGGAAACCTATGAAGACATCTTACGAGCTGCTGAACGATCCCTTTTTGAACAAGGGAACGGCTTTCACCCTGGAGGAACGAGAGAAATACAGCCTCACGGGCCTTCTTCCCCCCTTTGTGCAGACAATCGAGGAACAGGCCAGGCAGGCATACGGGAATGTATGCAAAAAAACGAGCGATATCGAGAAGCGCCATTACCTGATGGAGATTTTCGGACGCAACCGAACGCTGTTTTACTATCTGTTCAGCCGGCATATCGTGGAGTTTATGCCTATCGTCTACGATCCCGTCGTGGCGGAGGCCATCGAGCAGTACAGTGAGTTCTATGTCGAGCCGCAAAACGCAGCCTACCTGTCCATCGATCACCCTCAGGACATCAAAAAAACACTGATCAATGCCGCAAACGGACGCGAGATCAATCTGATCGTCGTGACGGACGCGGAGATGATCCTCGGCATCGGCGACTGGGGGACAAACGGCGTGGAAATCTCCGTCGGGAAGCTTGCCGTCTACACGGCGGCTGCCGGGATAGATCCCAACAAAGTGCTGCCTGTCGTGCTGGATGTAGGCACGAACCGACAGAGCCTTCTGGATGATCCGCTCTATTTCGGAAATCGTCACGAGCGCGTTCGCGGCGACAGGTATTATGAGTTCGTCGATCGGTTCGTAAAGACCGCCGAGGAGATGTTTCCCCACCTGTACCTGCACTTTGAGGACTTTGGGCGTTCCAACGCCGCCGTCATCCTGAACAGGTACAAGGATACCTATACGGTGTTCAACGACGATATCGAGGGCACCGGCATCATTTCCCTGGCAGGCATCCTCGGTGCGCTGAACATCAGCGGACAAAAACTGCGGGAACAGACGTACATGTGCTTCGGCGCAGGAACGGCGGGCTGCGGAATCGCAAACCGCGTGTATCAGGAAATGCTCGACCAGGGCGTCCCGGAGGATGAGGCGCGCAAAAAGTTTTACCTGGTGGACAAACAGGGTTTGCTCTTTGAAGATATGGACGATCTTACGCCGGAACAGAAGCCGTTCGCCAGAAAAAGGAGTGAATTTGAAAAGGCCGAAGAGCTGACTACCCTTGCCGCGGCCTTGAGGGCAGTTCACCCGACGATCCTCGTGGGAACGTCCACACAGGGCGGCGCCTTCACGGAGGAGATCGTAAAGGAGATGGCATCGCACACGGAGCGTCCGATCATCTTCCCACTCTCCAACCCGACGGAGTTGGCAGAGGCGAAGGCAGCGGACCTGATTGCGTGGACGGACGGAAAAGCGCTGGTCGCGACCGGCATCCCTTCAAAACCCGTGGAATATAACGGCGTGACCTACGAGATTGGGCAGGCCAACAACGCGCTGATCTACCCCGGCCTCGGGCTTGGCGCAATCTCGGTGGGAGCAAAGCGGATGACCGATCGGATGATCTCGAAAGCGGCGCATTCCCTCGGCGGTATCATCGATGTGACAAAACCCGGCGCCGCGGTCCTTCCGCCGGTCTCCGAACTGACGAAATTCTCGGAGAGCGTCGCGGTGGCCGTTGCAACGGAAGCGGTCAAAGAAGGATTGAATACCGTCCATGCAGACAACCCCGCGGAAAACGTCAAAGCGAACAAATGGTATCCGGTCTACAAGACGATCTAACGCAGATTTCCGCTCATACAACAACTAACGGTCGGCGATCCTACGCAGAGTATCCGCCAACCAAACACGCCGCGAGGCAGGAGTGGCGCAAATAATGTGAGGGATCGAGTAAAAGGACGCCCAAATAAATCCCTGACGATAACCGTTGATGATTGCGTCAGGTTCTTCAGGTGAAGTCCGAAATTTTTTCTTAAGGTTCTGGTACATGAGCAGACCGGAAATGTAGCCTTTTTCGGTCTGCTCATTTTTGGCAATCGTGGCCCCCAACGGGCAAATCGTCTGCCGCTTTGCCGCGGATGCCTCGGCCTGGGGAGGGAAACCGCCCAAGGGCTGCCGGTCCCAGAGCCCGAGGGCGGCGACGTTCGGCGCTACCGCGGCGAGGGGGCTTCGAGCAGCGGCGCCATGACGGCTCGGAAGTAGCCGTCCAGCTCCTCCGGCGTCTGCACCATGCCGTTCTCCAGCCACCAGCGCACCATCTCGATGAAGCTCCCGGCGATGTGGTTGACCAGAAAATCCCCGGGCACGCCGCTCAGCTCCTTCACCTCCCCCTCCCCCAAAAACCTCTCCCGAATCACCTTTTTGATGCCGTTCCTGAAGTCCTTCAGAAAGAGGTCGTTGCTCTCCCCGGAGAGAAGGCTGAGGATGTTGCCGTCGTTCTCCTGGAGGTGCGCCAGGATATGGCAGAAGATGGAGACGGGCCTTCCCCCGTCGGGATAGAGCCCGTGGGTGTGCGTCCGGTCGAGGGCGGAGCCGATGATGTGGTCGAAGAGCCCGCCGCACAGCGCGCGCAGCAGGTCGTCCTTCGTGCCGAAGTGCATGTAGAAGGTGCTTCGGCCGACATTGGCCTGGTCGATGATCTCCTGGATCGTGATTCTGTCGTAGGGCTTCTCCGCCAAAAGCTCCGAGAACGCGCCGAAGACCGCGGCCCGGGTCCTCCGCTGCCGCCTGTCCCACTTCTCTCCCGCCATCGCATCTCCCTCCCAAACATTTATCCGAATCCGTCCCATAAGGGACACCTGCCCCCGGCGTATTCTTCCCTCTCCTCATCCCGATCATTATAATCAATAACGAACATAGAGTTCAATAACTTTCCAAGGTCCGCCCCAGAGCCGTCGGAGCCCATGGGAACGCGTCAAAATATCCAAAATGGAGGTCGCCGTATTGAGGAATCTATTTGGGAATTTATTTGAACGGTGGACGGAGAACGAGATGCGCATCACGGTCGTATGCGCCCTGCTCTCGGCGGTTTCGCTGGCGCTGAGCCTGACGGGAACCTTCAGCGGCGTTCTGCCGGCGGATATCGCGTGGATCGCGATCGTCCTCTGCGGCTTCCCGATCCTTCTCGGCGCGGCCAGGGGCGTCATCCTCGAGCACGACATCAAGGCCGACCTGCTGGTCGCCCTGGCGCTCGTCGCCTCCGTCGGGATACGGGAGTACTTCGCGGCCGGGGAGGTCGCGCTGATCATGCAGATAGGGTCCCTGCTGGAGGACTACACGTCCGAGAAGGCGCGGCGCGGCATCGAGAAGCTGATCGGGCTGAAGCCCTGGACGGCGCGCGTCAGGCGGGACGGCTCCGACGTCATCCTGCCCGCCGACGAGGTGCGGGCGGGCGACGTCCTGACCGTGTTCGCCGGCGAGACGATCCCCGCCGACGGGACGATCCTGGAGGGCCGGACCTCCATCGACCAGTCCGTCATGACCGGCGAGAGCATCCCCGTGGACAAGAAGGAGGGCGACACGGTCACCAGCGGCACGACGAACCGGTTCGGGACGTTCTCCATGCGGGCGGACCGGGCCTGCGGCGACAGCTCGCTCCAGCGGATGATCCGGCTCGCGGAGGAGGCGGACGCGAACAAGGCCCCCATCGTGTCCCTGGCCGACAGATGGGCCACGTGGCTCGTCGCCGCCGCGCTCCTCTGCGCCCTCCTCATCTGGCTCTTCACGGGGGAGTTCGTCAGGGCCGTGACGGCGCTCGTCGTCTTCTGCCCCTGCGCCTTCATCCTGGCGACGCCCACGGCGGTCGTCGCGGGGATCGGAAACGCCGCGCGCTACGGAATCCTGATCCGCTCCGGCGATGCGCTGGAGCGCCTGTCGAGGGTGAGGCGGATCGCGTTCGACAAGACAGGCACCCTGACCCACGGCAGGCCGCAGGTCACGGCCTTCAGAAGCCTCGACGCCTCCTTCACGGACGACGACATCCTGCGCCTGGCGGCGCGGGTCGAGCGGTACTCCGGGCACCCGCTCGGCAAGGCCGTCGTCGCCTCCTTCCAGGAGCGGACGGGAGAGGACCCCGAGCCCGTCTCAGACTCCCATACGATCGCCGGCCGGGCCGTGAGCGGCAGGATCGGCGGGACGGAGGTCGCCGTCGGAAAGGCGGAGTACTTCGCCTCCCTGGGGATGCCCCTCAACGGGGCCGTCGAGGCGGCGGACGAGTACCTCGGCCAGGGGGCCACGGTTGTCTGCCTCTCCCACGGCGGCAAGGTCGTCGGGTTGATCGCCCTCGCGGACACGATACGGCCGGAGGCGGGGGACACGGTCCGCGCGCTGGAGTCCGCCGGCATCTCCTGCATGCTCCTCACGGGGGACAACGAGCGGGCCGCCCGCTCGGCCGCGTCCGCCGCGGGGATCGCGGACGTCCGTTCCGACCTGCTGCCGGAGGAGAAGGCGTCCGTCGTCAAGGAGTATGAGGACAGGGGCGAGCCGACCTGCATGATCGGGGACGGGGTGAACGACGCTCTGGCCCTGAGCAGCGCCTATGCCGGCATCGCGATGGGCGGGATCGGCAGCGATATCGCGGTGGAGTCCGCGGACGCCGTCCTGGTGAGCGACGAGATCAAGCACCTACCCTACCTCTTTCGCCTGATGGGAAAGGTGATGCGGAAGGTGCGGACCAACATCATAGCCTCCCTCCTCATCAACGTCAGCGCCGTCGCGCTGTCCGCGGCGGGAGCCCTGACGCCGGTCACCGGCGCGCTGTGGCACAACTTCGGCTCCGTCTTCGTCGTGGTCAACGCGGCGCTGCTGCTGCGCGAGAAGGATTGAGGGAAACGCTGATTCAAGCCATGAAGCACCCCGGCGAGACCACAGCCTGCCTGTTTTGAGGAAGAGTTTTCTCGTGCCCGTCGCCACTGCTCCGGAGGGGAGCAGTGCGGCCTTCTTGTGGTCCGTCGATCCCGGACGTCTCCCCTCAACCAACCCTATCTGCAAAAGCTGAAGTATAATATTGCTGCCTGATTACCGATAAAAGGAATCAGGCAGCATATTATTCAGGGTGATGGGGATGGATGTTCAAACGCGCAGGGCCATACCGTTCGAGGAGGCGGACACCGCGACGCTGCGGCAGGCGCTGTCGCACTATGCCAACCCCGACAACAAGATAGGCGACCTGGTGCGGCGCGGTGAGATCCTGCGCGTCCATAAGGGATTGTATGCCATTGCACCCGAGTTTCGCCAAGCCCCCCTTTCCCTGGAAATCCTGGCCAATCGTATATACGGCCCTTCCTACCTCTCTCTGGAGTACGCGCTTTCATGGTATTCGATGATCCCCGAACGCGTCACGGAGTTGACGTCCGTCTGCCTCGGGCGGTCTCGTTCGTTCTCGACTGCGGTCGGGGTCTTTTCCTACGTGGGGATCAAGAGGGAGGCATATTCCGAGGGGTTCGACAGGATCGATCTGCCGAAGGGACGGACGTTTCTCATGGCGACACGGGAAAAGGCGCTGGTGGATGTCATCGAGGTACGAAGAAATGTTGCGCTGCGTTCGCGCAGGGATATGGAGAAACGCCTCACCGAGGATCTGCGCATCGACGAGCCCGAGCTCCTCGGACTGGACCTCGGGCGGGTTGGGCGCTTCGCCGCGTCGTATGGGACGGCAAAGACAAGCCTGTTGGTCGACTTCCTGAGGTCCCTGCAAAGGAGAGGGCAGGATGAATGACGCTTTGAAGAAAATGCTGAGCGCCTATGATCTGTCCACGGTCGCCTCCGTGACGGATGCGCTCAGGGAGGTCATCCAAGAGATTGCGCTGTTGGGGCTTTCAAGGAGCTCTTTTTTTGCCAGGGCCGGTTTCTACGGCGGCACGGCACTCCGCATTTTCTACGGGCTCGACAGATATTCGGAGGATATGGACTTTTCCCTGCTGCGGCCCGACGAATCGTTCTCCCTGGACGAATATGAGCCGTTCGTCATCAAAGAGCTGGAGGCGTTCGGCTTCGAGGTGGTATTTGAAAAAAGGAAGAAACGCTGGGAGACGCGCATCGAGTCGGCCTTTCTGAAAGCCGACACAAAAACGCAGTTTCTCGCGGTAGAGAGTCCGCAGGCACTGGCCGGTCTCTTGCCGATGGGACAGAAGATCCGGATAAAAATCGAGGTGGATACCGACCCTCCCCCCGGTTTTGCGACGGAGACGAAATATCACCTCCGCCCCATTCCGTTCCCCCTGCGGCTCTACGTTCTGCCGGACCTTTTCGCTGGAAAAATGCACGCGCTGCTCTGCCGCGACTGGAAGGGACGCGTCAAGGGCCGCGACTGGTACGATTTTGTGTGGTATGTGTCGCGCAGAACGCCCCTGCATCTTGCGCACCTTGAAAAACGAATGATGCAGAGCGGACACAAAACCTGGGACGGCCCCCTGACCGTAAAAATATTTCACGACCTGCTGATAAAACGGATAGAGGCGCTGGACGTCGAATCGGCAAAGGCCGATATCATTCGTTTCGTCTCCAACCCGGACGATCTGTCGATCTGGTCCGGCGACTTTTTTCTGGCGGCGGCTCAGAAAATGACCTTTGCATAGCCGGGCTTAACCGGAGCGAAGTACGGCACCAATCCCGGCCACCGATATCTCGGCAGTCCGTCAGGACAGACCTTGCCCTGCCCACAGGGGCAAAAACAGCTGTAATTTCGATCCGGCTCCAGGTCAAGCAATCGCGATGAGCCCGGAGTATTCGCCGGTTGATCGGTTGAGCTTCAATCCCGCTTCCTCAAAATATTTATGTCGTGCGTTCCCGTGCTGAGGAGGGCCGTCCTGTTCTCCACCGGGCCAAACCCGGCTGCCTTTGCCATTTCCGCTACCTGCCCCTTGAGCACGCCTATCGGCATCCCCTGGAGATTGAACGCCATGTAGCCCAGGATCATATCCCAGGGGCCAGAATAATCGGGCTCGATGCCCTCGTTCACGCACACGACCAAACCGCCCGGGTTCAGTGCCATCCTAAGCCTGGCGAAGAAATCCGGGCCGCCCGCAATGGCGAACAGCATGATTGAATGGCAGAGGATCAGGTCATAGCCGCCGCCAATGTCGTCCTTCGTAAAGTCTCCGGTCATGACGGAGGCCCGCTCCTGCATTCCGGCAAGGGAGACGGTCTCCTCGATCAATCTCTTCATGGACGGCAGGTCGAAAAGGACGCCCGTACGCTCCGGGGCATCCCGTATGACGGCGAGCCCCAAGCAGCCGGCTCCGCAGCCGAGATCCAGAATCCTCCCGATCGAGCTGTTTTCCGGAAGACTGTGGATGATGTCCAGCAGCTCCTGCTGGCGTATGCCGGACTGCGCGTCGCGCATCGCCGCGCCATAGGCCGCAAAATCCATGGACCGTTGGGTATGCTCCTCCGGCTTCGGCCCCTCCTTGACATGCCGTGCCACGTTTCCGAGGTTCATGCCCTGATTGCCGCAGAAAAAGGACAACACGCCCCCCATGTACTCGGGCTTCCCTCTGACCAGGTATCTCGAGGTCTCGGGCATGTTGCGGAAGCTGTCGCCGTCCCGCTCCAGGAAACCGATGCCGTAAAGCCCCTTCAGAAGGTTGAGGGTGTTGTATTCGTTCCAGGACATCCTTCCGGACAGTTCCCCCGCGGTGACCGGCGTCTCCAGCTGCGTGAATACGTCCAGTTCAACCGCCCCCATGATCAACTGCCGATACGCGTGAATATACGGTAATGCCGTCAGCCGTTCGTAGATACCTGCCCTGTCGTTCACTTAAATCTCCCCTTCCTGTCGTGTCCCTTACACATCGCCCACAAAATAGTTTTCTTAATCAAACTATTGTGCGGCGAACAAATTGGATGGAAAAAGTTTCTTAAGGACTTTTCCCGCCTCTTTTGATGCCTGAAAATTGGACGCAGGAAACTTTGATATAGAAACCCTGGATGCAGGAAGCTTGAGGGTCAAATTCTTCCGAAATATAATCCACTCGGTACATATCGGCTGGACCATATCTTAAATTATCCGGGCATTCGTTGTCAATGCAATTACCCGAAAGTTTGGCGATCGGACGAAAAGGATTGGCTGACGGGCGAATCGAGGAACTGGAGAGACGGATGCACAAGCGTTCAGCAGTATATCGTGGTCCAGCGTATGCCCTATGCGGGACGCCTTCTGCGGGATACGGAGCCCCCCGTTTCCCGGATCGCCGAGATGGCGGGGTATCGGTGCATCGGCAGCCTGTCGGAAATGTTCCGAAGACATACCGGGATGAAGCCCACCGAGTACGAGTTCATGATGAACCGGATTTTTTCTCCCAATCCCAAAGCTTTTGCAGGTAATAAGCAGAGCGTCGACGAAGTATAAACCGTGCGGGGAGCTGGGACCTTCATCCGGCAGCTTTTATGAACCGCAATGCGCACCGATGGAGCACAAAGAAGTACGTCGGGCCGAAGGGGTACGAAGCGGCCAAGGCGTGCCTTTCGTCAGCGTTGAAGGTGAAACTGCCGGACTTTACTTCGATGTTGGCGCCAACACGGCATCCGCCGCCCGAAAGGCTGCAAAGAGCGGGACGTCTGATTGAACGAAGCATATGAATGATTTATTCTGCGAAAATTACGACAAAAAGTTTCCCCGCCCCTCCCTCAGATGGCCGACGTCGCTCAAAAGCGCCACACGCGGCATTCCGTCCCTGAACTCGACGCAGGAGACGCCGCAGTTCGGGATCCTGAGCCGCCAATAGTAGGACAGCGGGACGTCGAGAAAGTGACAGATCAGCACCTTGAGGACCGCGCCGTGCGTCACCAGCAGCGCGTCTTTGCCGGAGTTCGGCATAGCGCGGTCCAGCGCCGATACCGCCCTCCGCTGCACGTCCGCCAGGGTCTCGCCGCCGGGGCCGGGCATCCTCACCCTCTCGGGGCAGGAATGCCACTCCTCCAGCAGGGACGCGTCCTTTTGCGCGATCTCCCGCACGGTCATGCCCTCCCAGTCGCCGTGGTGGATCTCCATGAAGCCGGGGTCGGTCACGAAACTTTCGCATTCCGCCGCCTCGAAGATCCTCCTGCCGGTCGCCTCCGCCCGCCTCAACGGCGAGGAGAGCACCGCGTCCAGCGGAAAACCGCGAAAGCGCCCGGCCGTGAGCTCCGCCTGCCGCAGCCCCGTCTCGTCCAGTGGGATGTCCCTCTGTCCCTGAAGGCGCCCTTCCCGGTTCCAGGCCGTCTCCCCGTGGCGCACCATGAAGAGCCTCATTTCCGGACTGTCCTCCTCATTCCGCGGCGACCGTGGGCGGTCTCGCGCCCTTCCTCCTGCGCAGGTGGAAGAAGTAAACGGCCAGGATGAGCACCACCCCGACCAGGTCGCTCGTCGTCCCGGGGATGAGGAGCCCCAGCCCGCCGGCGACCAGAAGCAGGCGCCAGTAGGACTTTATCGGGGCATTGAGGTAGCCGATCAGGCCGCCCCCGATCCCGAACAGCCCCACCAGGGCGGTCAGGATCATGGGCAGGGCCTCGGCGAAGGTCCCGTCGATCATGATGAGCTTGGGGTTGAGCGCGAACATGTAGGGCACCAGAAAGGCGGCGATGGCCAGCTTGGAGGCGTTGACCCCCGTCCTGAAGGGATTGCCCCTGGCGATGGCCGAGCCGGCATAGGCTGCCAGCGCCACGGGAGGCGTGATGTCCGCGATGATGCCGAAGTAGAAGCAGAACATATGGGCCGCCAGAAGGGGGATGCCCAGCTGAATCAGGATCGGCGCCGCCACGGTCGACGTGATGATGTAGTTCGAGGTGGTGGACACCCCCATGCCGAGCACCAGCGACGTGACCATGGCGCAGACGAGCCCCAGGAACACGTTGCCCCCGACGACCTGGAACATCCCGGCGCCGATCCGCTGTCCCAGGCCGGTCAGCGTGACCATCCCCACGATGATGCCCGCCGTGGCGCACGCCGTGGCCACCGAGACGATGTTGCGCGCGGACAGGGGCAGCGCCGCGAGGACCTGCCTGGGGGAGACCCAGGTGCCCCTCCTCAGAAAGGGAACCACGGCGGCGATCAGGACGCCCCACAACGCCGACCGGGTGATGGTGAAGCCCGACAGCATGAAGTAGATGATGGCGCACAGCGGCAGGACGAGATGCCCCTTCTGCAGGAGCAGGGGCTTCGCCGGCGGCAGCTTTTCGCGCGGCAGGCCCTTCAGCCCCTTGCGCCGCGCCTCGAAGTCCACCATGATCCAGATCCCCGCGAAGTACAGCAGGGCGGGGATCAGCGCCACCAACATGAGCTGCGGGTAGGGAACCCCCACCGACTCGGCGATCAGGAAGGCGGCCGACCCCATCACGGGGGGCATGATCTGCCCGCCCGTGGATGCCGCGGCCTCGACGGCCCCGGCGAACTCCGGCTCATAGCCCAGGGACTTCATCAGGGGGATGGTGAACGACCCCGTCGACACGGTATTCGCCACGGAGGAGCCCGACACGGTGCCCTGAAGGGCCGACGAAAGCACCGCCACCTTCGCCGGACCGCCCACCGCCCATCCCGCCAGGGCGTTGGCGAGGTGGATGAAGAACTGGCCGATCCCCGTCTTCTCGAGGAAGGCCCCGAAAAGGATGAACAGGAAGATGTACGTCGAACAGACCCCGATGGGATTGCCGATGACGCCCTCGGTCGTGATGAAGAGGTGCGTGAGGATGCGCGGCAGCAGGTAGCCCCTCTGCGCCAGGAACCCGGGCATCTCGATCCTGATCAGGCCGCGCGACCCCATCAGGCCGTAGAGGATGAAGCACAGCGCGATGATCACGATGGGGGGCCCCACCACGCGCCAACAGGCCAGGAGCACGAGGCCCAGGCCGATCCCCGCCATGACGGTGTCCATCATCGTATAATCGCCGGCGCGAAGCTGAAGGGCCTTGAAGTTGACGATGAAGTAGGCGATCACCGCCAGAAACGCGGCGGCGAAGAGTATATCCAGAGGGTTGATCCTCCGGCGGCTCGATTTCTTCGTCGTCGGATAGAGGATGAAGGCGAGGCTGACGGCGAAACCGAGATGTCCGTAGCGCAGGATCTGCTGCGGCAGACGCCCGCTCAGCGAAGCGTAAAGCTGAAAGACGGCAAAGAGCACCAGGACCACCGTAATGAGGACGTTCACGCCCCCGGAGAAGATGCGATAGCGCGAATCGCGTTCCAGCTCGGACAGATCGACATCCACGGGGATTGCATTCAATTTTTCGCGATTGAAAAGGCTCAACGCCGCCACCCTCCTGCAGGAAAATTAGGACCGCGCCTCGACCGGCCGGGACAAGGACACAAGGCGCAAGGGCCCCGCCCGGAACGGGCATCCATCATTACCGGATGACCGACACGGGACGACGCCTCATGGTCCCGACGGACTTCCGAGGCCATAAAAAAGCCCGGCAGTTCACGGAAAAGGCACTGCACCCGTTGAACGGCCGGACTGTCTGGTTCTTCAATCAACTCGCTGTTGGACAAGAAAGGGGAAGGGATGACGACGGGCGCTTACCTGTCGGGAACCGTGATTCCCTTCTCCTTGTAGAAACGGGCCGCGCCGGGATGGACGTTGCCCGGGATGCCGCGGAAGGGGTTCTTC
>NZ_CAUUGJ010000037.1:0-19568 GCF_963544685.1 uncultured Fretibacterium sp.
GGACCCCGACCAGCCGCGCAGGGAGATGGACGGGGAGGGGCTGGAGTCCCTGGCGGCCTCCATCCGGGCGCACGGCGTGCTTCAGCCCCTTCTGCTCCGCGCGGAGCCGGGGGGCGGCTATCGCATCGTCGCGGGGGAACGCCGCTGGCGCGCCGCCGCGCTGGCGGGGCTGGAGGACCTTCCCGCCCGGGTCCTGAACGCCTCGGAGGAGGCGCTGCGGGAGATATCCCTGATCGAGAACGTCCAGAGAAGGGATCTCACCCCCATCGAGATCGCCTCGGCGCTCCAGGCCCTGATCCGGAAGAACGGGCTGACCCAGGAGGACTGCGCCGCCCACTTGGGGTGGAGCCGCGCCCTGGTGGCGAACCGCCTGCGCCTGCTGAACCTGCCTGACGAGCTCAGGGAGATGCTGGCCAGGGGAAGCCTGAGCGAGGGACACGCCCGGGCCCTTCTGGGGCTCGACTCCGAGGACGCGATGATCGCATTGGGAAGGCGCGCCGCAAACGGGGGCATGACCGTGCGCCAGTTGGAGGACGCCATTCGGGACCTGTCGTCCGGGAGGGCCGGCCTGGAACAACGGCTGGTTCCCAAGGGACGGTTCCGATCGGTTCGGCTTCCCGGGCCCCTTCGGGCCTACAGGAGGATGGGGGTGAAGATCCGCGTCGGGCGTCGCGACGGCGCCGCCCGGATCGTCCTGGAGGAGCTGCGCGACGTCGGAGACGAACGCCTGATTCAGGCCCTCGAGGAGTGTCTGAGGCTTTTGTATCCCGAATCGGAGGGAATGGCGGAATGACGGATAACCATGATAAGGATAACCATGGGCAATCGCGGTTCCGCAGCGCTTTCAGGGACGCGGCGCTTTTCGGACGCGTGATCTCGGCGGGGCTTGTCGTCGCCGGGTACGCCTTCGCGGGGGTCTACCTCGCGCGGTGGATGGAGGGGAGGGGCTGTCCCGCCTGGGGGGTCTTCCTGACTCCGCTGGCCACTGCGCTCTTTGGGGTCTGGCAGGGCTGGCTCTTTCTCACCCGCCCCCTCGGCCGGGAAAGGCCGGGAGGGGAGAAGAGCGCCCCCCCTCGTTGATTGTCTCGGACCGCGCGGCTTTTGCGCGCTCCGGATCATTTCCCCAGGCTGTTCCTTAGGGATTTTATGATGTCGCTGCGTCTTGCCGGGCTCTGTGTCGTCGTGGGGGTGCGGTTGTAGACGGGGGAACCCCAGAACGTCTGTGCCCTCGTGGAGATGCGGCTGACCCAGTCGACGCCCAGCAGGTCCAGAAGGACGGTCAGCCCAAGAAAAAGCCACATGCCGATGGCCAGGATGCCGATCACCCTGAAGCTGGATCGCAGAAGCTGGTCCGTCGCCTTTTCCGCCCTGCGGATCTCGGCGCTTTCCCAGGCCCGCTTGAGGGGATTGGAGGGCCGGGCCTCCCTTTTGAGGCGCAGGAGGGACCACAGGGCCGCACCGCCGCGGGCCCATTGGATCAGACCAAAGAGAAAGATAGCCAAGCTCACGATTATCAACAGGATTCCCATATCGATCCTCTTCCGTAAACCGACCTGCTTTCCGGAGAATACAGCATCTTCATTATACTATAGCGCCGCGCCGTGCGCTCTGGCAGGGTCGGCGGACATTTCAGCGCTCGCCGTCCCCCGTCCCCCCGGGGGACGCCGCCCCGCCGAGCCGGGCCGCCTTCGTTTCCTCCTCATCGTCCGCGGACGCGGGCAGCGCGATGATCTCCCTGCCCGCTATGCCCTGGAGGTCGCCGCTCATGCCGTACAGGCTGCCCGTGACCTTCTGGATGATCTTCTCCTGAGCCGCCCAGCGTTTCTGAGCCTGCTTCTTCTCGGTGTCCAGCTGCCGTGTCATCTCGTCGTAGGACTCCAGGATGCAGCGGATGCGATGGCTGAATTCACCGCCCGTGAGGTAGTGGTACATCAGCTCCATCTTGGTGTCCTTGCCCTCGGCGCTGCGGTTGGCGGCGAACACCTTCACCAGTACCTCGCGCAGGAACGTGGCGAGCATGACGGCGTAGCGGGGCTTCACGAGCCAGATGTTGTCCGCGAGCTGTTTGAAGTCCTCGTCCCCGCCGTCGGTGCGGTTGAAGACGATCACCCCCGCCTGGGCCTTCTCGGCGGCCAGCTCGTCCTTCAGCTTGACGAGCCAGGACGCCTGATAGGTCTTGGCGTTCTTGCACTCCCACAGGATCAGGCCGCAGTTTCGGTAGGATTGCTCGTTGACCGTCTGGCGTATGTCGGAGCCGCGCTCGCCCTTCCTGACCTCCTCGATCGTGTCGAGGGGAAAGGCGCTGCGGAGGTCCCGCTCCACGTCCAGCTCCAGGATCTCGCCCTGCAGCTGCTGCGACCCCTGTTCCGCCGTCTGTTTCGCCGCGGTCAGCTGCTCGCGCAGGCTGTTGATGGTCTCCTCCTGCTCGCGGATCCTGGTGTTGAAGTCCTCGGCGGCTCGCTTCGCCGCTTCCTCGCGGATTCCCCTTTCCCTTTCCAGCAGTTCCTTCCGGGCGGCGAGCTCGGCATCCTCGCGGGCCTTGTTCGCCTTGCTCAATTCCTCCAGCAGCCCCTTCAGTTGTTCGCGGAGCTGCGCTTCGCTCTCCCTGGAGTTGGCGGCCTCGCGGCGCAGGCGGTCGGCCTCGAGCTCCGTGGCCTGTCTCGCCCTCTCGGCCTCCAGCTCGGCGGTCTGCCTGGCCTTGTCCAGTTCCAGCCCGGCGGCCTGACGCTCCCGCGCAAGCCGAAGGTCGGCCTCCTGACGTTCCGCGGCCACGGCGTCCTGCACGGCCTGTTTCAGCCGCGCCTCGGAAAGGGCGTCGTACTCCCTGCGAAGCGTCTCCGACTGCTCCGTCCTGGCCCGCAGGAGCTCGTCGTCGATCTGGTGTTGTATGGCGTCGGATATCTCAAAGGGCTTTCTGCAGTGCGGGCAGATGATGGCGGTGATGTTCATGTCCTCGCTCCTCTGGCTGTGGCCTGTTTGTTTCTTCTTTGCCGGCGGTTGCGGCGTTTCACCTGCCGCCACCCCCGCGCGTCTCCTCGAACTCCGCGGTCCATTCGGCCAATTTGCGCTGCAGCAACGCCTTGTCGGGCAGATACAGGCTGTATTCGGATGCGTAGATGTTGCTGTCCCGCGGCAGCGTCAACTCGACGATGTTGTCGTTCTTCTCCCGACAAAGCAGTATGCCGACCGATGGCCTCTCGAAGTCCTTTTTGACGTGACGGTCAAAGTAATTGACGTACATTTGCATCTGTCCCAAATCCTGGTGACGGAGTTCCCCGGTCTTCAGGTCGATGAGGACATAGCACTGCAAAAGCCGATTGTAGAACACCAGATCGACAAAGAAAGACTTTTCGTCAAAGGTGAACCTCTTCTGACGCGCCTCAAACAGAAAGCCCTTGCCAAGTTCGAGCAGGAATGTCTGCAAATTGGCGATGATGGCCGACTCCAGCTCGGACTCGGAATAGGCGGGGCTCTGCTCCAGGTCGAGGAATTCAAGAACCAGGGGATTTTTCAGCATATCGCAGGTTTTTTCCATCGTCTGGCCCTCCAGTGCAAGGCGCATGACCTCGTTCTTGTCCCGCGACAAAGCGAGCCGCTCATACAGGCTGCTGTCGATTTGCCGCTTCAACTGCCTGACCGTCCACTGCTGACTTGCCGCCTCGATTTCGTAAAAGCGGCGAGAGTCCGCGTCCCTGATCCTCATCAGGATCAGGTAATGCGTCCAGCTCAGCGCGAATCGGGCCAGTGCGGTCTGTCCCTTTTCGGATTCGCTAATCAGTGGTTGGCGAATTGAAGGCGAGTAGACTTGATAGAACTGCCTTGCGTTTTTGAGGTTGGCGACCGACCAGCCCTTGCCGCAGCGCTTGGTGAGGTACGCCGACAATTCATCGAGCAGCCTCCTGCCGTAAGCCGCTCGGCTTGCGCCGGACTGTTCCCGTTCGACGATCCGCCGCCCGACCTCGTAATACGTTACGCACATGGCCGCATTCACGGAACGCTCGATATGCGCCCTCGCCCGTTCGACGACTTTTGCAATGCCGTCGAAGAACTCCGGCTCTGACAAATTACCGCTGTCAGTTTCGCTGTGCGGCGCGTCGGTTTTTCGGTTTTCGGTTTCGCCGATCATGGGCTGGCGAACTTCGTTTTGAGGGTGCGGATTCTTACCGTCCATTACGACGTCCTCCTGATCGTGCCGGAGCCTCAGGCTGCGAATATTCGCCTGCCATTATAGCGGTCCCCGTGCCGGGGAGCAAAAGCGCCGGCTCTTCATTCCGGGCCCCGGCGGCCTCGTCCCGCTTGTGGATTGGCGGGCCTTTGCTGGAATAAGGTCGCGGCAGGCCCGATCGAGGCGGGGTGACGGATGAATGAGCGAAAAATGCAGGCCGCTTTCCTGGGTTCTTCCCTTCGTCTTGTCTCTTGTCGAACTTTGTTATAAAATGAAACCCCTAGGAAAGGGGTGGAGGATATGAGCGATTGCATCTTTTGTAAGTTTGCGAACGGCGAGATCCCGGTGGAGTTCGTCTACAGGGATGAGGATGTCTTCGTGATTCGCGATATCAATCCTCAGGCATCCACGCATTTCCTGGTGATCCCGACGCAGCACATCGCTTCCTCTGCAGAGGTGACGGATCCCTCCGTCTGGAGCAAGGTGGTTGGGCGTGCCGTTGAGCTTGCCTGCAAGCTGGGGCTCGACAGGGACGGTTTCCGTATGGTTGTCAATACGGGAGAACAGGGCGGCCAGACGGTGCCCCACCTTCACCTTCACCTGTTGTCGGGTCGTAATTTCGGTTGGCCTCCGGGCTAGCCGAAAAAGCGGAAGGGAGGGATTTTAGATGACGACGGTCACCCGTAAGGACGGAGAAAGTCTGGAGGATGCCCTGCGGCGTTTCAAGCGCGAGGTCGCCAAGGTCGGTACACTGCGCGAGGCGCGGAAGCGGGAGCATTACGAAAAGCCCAGCGATGCAAAAAAATTGAAGAGAGCTGAGGCGGCTCGCAAGCGCAAAAGCAGCCGAGGCAGAGGTTAGTCGATTTCATGGGGGCTTTCGGCCCCCATTGTCGTCTCCAGGGGGGCCTCGCACGCCCGCGTTCCCTTGGAGGTCCGGAAGTGCAAAGAGTTCGGAAGTTCAAATGGAAGGCGGGTTTTTGAGCATGAAGTTGACGGAACGGGTCGCTGCGGACCTGGTGGCGGCCATGAAGGAGAGGGCGGAGCTGCGGCTCTCCGTCCTGCGTATGCTCAAGGCCGAGTTTCAGAAGGCCCAGGCCGACAAGGGCCGGGCCTCGGAGCTGACCGACGACGACGCCCAGACGCTGGTCCGGCGTCTGATCAAGCAGCGCAGGGAGGCCGCCGAGCAATACCGTGCCGCCGGTGCGTCGGAGCGCGCGGATGGAGAGCTTGCGGAGGCCGAGGTGCTCGAGGTCTACCTGCCCGCCCAGCTGGGCGACGCGGAGATCGACGCTCTGATCGCCGAGGCGGCGAAGGAGGCCGGGGCCGTCTCGGCGCGGGACATGGGCAAGCTGATGCGCGTCCTGATGCCGCGGGTGGCTGGACGGGCCGACGGCGGCCGGGTCAAGGAAAGGGTTACGGCCTTCTTCGCCTGACGGGCGCGGGAGGGCAGCGGTTTGTGGGAGCACGGCACGGTCCGCGCTCCTTTTTTGTTCTCTTTTTGATTCAATATGATAAACTGTTTCGACAGTGCAGGGCTTTCGTCTCTCGAAGGAAATCCCGGCATGTTTTAAGCTCCGGCCCGCTGGAAGCTCTGATTTGATGGAAGGGAAGGTGCTGTCCGGGTGTACGAAGAGATTCGGGAGCTTGCGCACAAGTACGGCGGACGTGTCGTGGAATGGCGCCGCAGGATTCATCGGCAGCCGGAGCTGAGCCGGCAGGAGGAGAGGACATCGGCCCTTGCTGCGGAGGTGTTGTCGGGCCTGGGGCTGGAGGTGCGCTCCCGGGTCGGCGGACATGGCGTCGTCGGGCTGCTGCGGGGCGGAGGGGGAGACGGGCGGACCGTCGCCCTGAGGGCGGATATGGACGCCCTGCCGATGCGCGAGGAGACGGGGCTGCCCTACGCCTCCGAGGTGGACGGCGTGATGCACGCCTGCGGGCACGACACCCACACGGCGATGCTTCTGGGCGCGGCCTGCGTCCTGTCCGAGCTGAGGGATGGGCTGCGGGGGAACGTGAAGTTCATCTTCCAGCCCGCGGAGGAGCTCAATCCCACGGGCGGGGCGCCGGGGATGATCGCGGACGGGGTCCTGGAGGACCCTCATGTGGACGCCCTCTTCGCCCTGCACGTCTGGCCGGGCTACGAGACGGGCCGCATCGTGGCGAGGGCGGGGCCCCAGATGGGGGCCTCGGACCGCATCTACCTGACGGTGGAGGGCAAGACGGCGCACGGTTCGGCCCCCCACCAGGGGGTCGACGCCATTGTGATCGCGGCTCAGGTCGTCTCGGGGCTTCAGACCCTGGTCTCCCGGACCGTTGCCCCTCTGGACTCCGCGGTGGTGACGATCGGGACGATCCGGGGCGGGTACCGCTACAACGTGATCGCCGACCGCGTGGAGCTGGAGGGCACGGTGCGCACCCTGGCCCCCGATACCCAGGGCGCCCTTCCGGGGCTCATCGAACGCACGGCGCAGGGAATCGCCAGGGCCCTCGGCGGGGACTGCAAGGTGACCTACGTCAAGGGGTATCCGCCCACGGTCAACGACCCGGAGCTCTTCCGCCTGGCTGCGCGAACCGTCCGGGCCTCGATGGGCGAGGACGCCATGGTGGAGCTGGAGAAGCCCGACCTGGGCGGCGAGGACTTTTCCTTCTTCGCGCGGGAGCGCCCCGCCCTGATGGCCTGGCTGGGCTGCCGGCCCTCCGGGACGCCGCCCGAGGCGATGGCGGTGCTGCACAATACCCGATTCGCCCCCGACGAGGGGTGCTTCCCCTGCGGCGTGCGCTTTTTCGCCTCCTGCGCCTGGGATTTTCTGATGGGGTGATTCGCCCTGCATTTTTTCATGATCTCGCATGACACATTTTTCGCACTCGGATTGCGCTATGCGCTTTTGATTCAATCGGTGCCGGTATTTACGATGAGAGTATGGAGGTAAGATCGTGAGCGAGTCCGTAACGAAAGTTGTTCCGAAGCGCAGCGGTTTCGAGAAGTTCATCCGCGGCGTGGAGGTCGTCGGCAACAAATTTCCGCATCCCTTCTGGCTGTTCGTCCTCCTGTCCCTGCTGGTGATGGGCCTCTCGGCCTGGTTCGCGCAGAAGGGGACGTCCGTGACCTACCTGGTGGCCAAGGCGGGCGAAGCGCCCAAGGAGACCACCGTCGCGGTCGTCAACCTTCTGTCCTACGAGTCCATGAGGGAATTCCTGGCCGACTTCGTCAAGACCTACATGAACTTCGCGCCGCTGGGGCTGATCCTGACGATGATGCTGGGCATAGGGCTCGTGGAGCAGACCGGCATGATCTCGGCCCTGATGCGCAAGACGATCCTGGGGGCGCCCCGGGCCCTGGTGACGGCGGTCATCGCGATCGTGGGCATCAACGCGAACCTGGCCTCGGACGCGGGCATCATCTTCACGCCCGTCATCGCGGCGGCCGTGTTCAAGGCGCTGGGGCGCAACCCATGGGTGGGCATCGCCGCGGGCTACGCGGCGGCCTCGGGCGGCTTCACCGCGAACCTCTTCGTGGCGGGTACGGACGCGTTGCTGGCCGGAATCACCAGGTCCGCCGTCGAGGGGGTCCCCGGCATCCCCGCGAACGTCCCGGTCCACCCCCTGATCAACTGGTACTTCATGATCGCGGCGACCTTCATCCTGACCTTTCTCACGGTCTACGTGACGGAGAGGTACACCGTCAGGATGCTCGGGGACGACGAGGGCGGACGCGACGAGGAGGCGCTGAGGGCCCATGCCGTGACGCCCGCGGAGAACCGGGGGCTGTTCTGCGCCCTTTTGGCGCTTGTGGCCTATGTCGCCCTGATCGTGTGGCTGACCTATCCTCAGGGATCCCTGTTCCGTGCGCCCGACGGCTCCCTGCTCCCCCGGTCGCCCCTGCTCAGCAGCGTCATGCCGCTCCTCTTCTTCCTGTTCTTCTTTGTCGGCGTGGCCTACGGGCTGGGGGCGGGCGTGATCAGGAAGGGCGAGGACATCCCCAAGCTGATGCAGAAGGGGATCGTCGGCAGCACCGGGTTCATGGTGGTGGTCCTGCCCGCGTCGTTCTTCGTGGCCCTGTTCCGCATGAGCCGCTTCGACACCATCCTGTCGGTGAGCGGCGCGGAGTGGCTGAAGAGCATGAACCTGGGCGGCGTCCCGCTGCTGATGCTCTTTATCCTCCTGGTGACCTTCCTGAACCTGTTCATGATGAGCGGCTCGGCCAAGTGGCTGATCCTGGCGCCGATCTTCGTCCCCATGTTCGCCCAGGTGGGGTTCGCCCCGGCCCTGACTCAGGTGGCCTACCGCATCGGGGACTCCACGACCAACATCATCACGCCCCTCTCCTACTACCTTCCCGTCATCATCGGGCTGCTGGAACAGTACAGGAAGGAGAGCGACCCGGACGTCGGCATCGGCACCGTGATCTCGATGGCCATGCCCTACACCATCTTCTACATCATGGGCTTCACGGCCCTGCTGATCGTGTGGTACCTGCTGGGGCTGCCTTTGGGGCCCGGAACGCCGGTCTCCGTCTGATTTCGATTCGGAACCGGAGCAGGCCCCGAGCGGTATAGTATAATCAAAGGAATAGGCAGGAAGCGGCTTTTTGGGTGAACTTCGCGGCTTTTGACCGAGGAAAGAAGGAGTGATGGAAGGTGCGCAGGTTTTCGTTGATTCTGTTGTTCGTTTTTGCGCTTGCGGGTGCGGCGTTTGCCGCGGATGACGTCATCAAGATCGGCGTCTTCAACTGTCTGACGGGTCAGAACGCCTTCGGCGGCCAGCTGGAGCTGGAAGGCACGCAGCTGGCGCACAAGGAGATCCCCGAGGTCCTGGGGAAGAAGGTCGAGCTCGTCGTCGTGGACAACAAGTCCGACAAGGTCGAGGCGGCGAACGCGGTCACGCGGCTGATCGAGCACGACAAGGTCAACGCGGTCATCGGGACCTACGGTTCCTCGCTGGCCATGGCCGGCGGCGAGGTGGCCGAGAAGGCGGGGATCCCCGTCATCGGGACGTCCTGCACCAACCCGCTGGTGACGCTGGGCA
The DNA here is from genome assembly GCF_963544685.1 of uncultured Fretibacterium sp. Taxonomy (NCBI): domain Bacteria; kingdom Thermotogati; phylum Synergistota; class Synergistia; order Synergistales; family Aminobacteriaceae; genus Fretibacterium; species uncultured Fretibacterium sp. The sequence continues at coordinate 9,191 of NZ_CAUUGJ010000037.1, forward strand.
AGAAGTTCTACTTCCGCGCCTGCTTCATCGACCCCTTCCAGGGCGCCGGCGCGGCGACCTATGCCTTCAGGCAGCTGGGATTCAAGAGGGCGGCCACCCTCACCGACGTCGCCAACGACTACAGCGTCGGCCTGAGCAGCTTCTTCAAGCGCGCGTTCGAGACGCTGGGGGGCGAGGTCGTCGCCGAGCTGAAGTACCAGTCGGGCGACCAGGACTTCACGGCGCAGCTCACCGAGCTGATCTCCAAGAAGCCGGACATCGTCTTCCTGCCCGCCTACTTCGCCGAGGGGGCGATCGTCCTGAAGCAGGCCAAGGAGCTGGGCGCGGAGTTCCGCTTCATCGGCGCGGACGCCATGGACAACCCCGAGATCGTGACGCTGGGCGGCGATGCCGTGGAGGGCTTCCTGCACACCACGTTCGCCTACGATCCCTCCATGAAGGAGATGAACCCGGTCGCGGCGAAGTTCACCGAGAACTGGAACAAGGTGCACCCCGACAAGGCCCCGAACGTCAACGCGGCTCTGGGTTACGACTGCTACATCATGCTGATCGACGCCATCCGGAGGGCCGGAAGCGCCGAGCCCGCCAAGATCCGCGACGCGCTGGAGCAGACGAAGGACCTGCCCACCGTCACGGGAACGACGACCATGAACGAGACCCACGACGCCGAGAAGGAGATGGGCATCGTCGAGATCCAGGGCGGTAAGAAGGTGTTCCTGGGCACCATCAAGCCGGAGATGTAGTAGGAGAGTTTTTAAGAGGTGAACGGCGGGCTTTTGCCCGTTTCGGAGTCCGGGAGAGGGTATGCACCCTCTCCCGGACTGCGTTGTTGGGGGCAGCACGTGCCTCCGGGGAGGTCGTATGCTTTGCTGAGGTTTGCAGAGGCCGCCTTGCCCTTCATCTTCCGTCAGCTCTCGGCCTCATTGAGGGATGAACCCTCCCTATATTTTCTCCTCGATCTCGTTTGTCCTGTGGACCAATCTGCTTTTCCACCGTTCCCGGTATTTCTTGAAGTCCGCGCTTTCAATCTGCTGCGTTTTACTTCTGCTGGAAACGATACGATATCGAAGGTCATATGGATCGAGGGCATTCTTCAAGGCGTTCTCCGTAGCTTCCAATTGACGAGCGGCGTCCGATAGTTTGGAGCCTTTTAACTCGATCAAATATGCTATTTTATCGGACTCGTTGATCAAGACAAAATCACATCGAGGCCCAGTTGTGATGATCTCTCCATCGATCTTGTAGTGCGTCACATGACGTTGATTGGGATTAAGCCCTCTGTGTTCCCGGTTTCCAACATCCTTTGAGACGATAATTTTGGCGTCCGGCGCGCAGATGGACCGATGATTACCGAGAGGCATTTGCCCAATCCTCTTTGTGACGAAGCTCAAAGAGCCGATCATAATCCTCATTGATGACCGTCGATACTTCGTCTATTTTTTCGTTCTGAATGAGATGGATCTCGCTGTCCATGCAGTTTTCCAGTTTACCGTCACTTACAAACCAAGCGTCGAATTCCTCATGGTCAAGCCATAAGCTGTTTGGGAATAAATCTGCCGCCTGTTTCTGTCGATCGCTCCTCCTGAAATGTCCGGCATAGAGCAGGTTGTTTAGAGTTCCTAAAACGTAAGGGCTGTGTGTCGTCACCAGCATGGAATGCCCCTCGTTGCTGATCAGCGCAATAAGCTCCATGATGGATTTCTGCGTTCGAGGAAACAGATGAGACTCCGGTTCTTCGATGAAGAACATCGAGGGACGATTCTGGGCAAAATAGTAGAGAAGAAGATTTAATATCCATACAGACTCCTGCTGGCCGGAGGAGGCAAAGTTTATTTTTACGTATTTGCCATTCTTCAGAACGATACGTTCTCCTCCATCTTCAACTTTATAGGAGCCGCGTAATATCTTGTCCACAAGAGTAAGGGCTGTTTTCCACGTACCAAGGGTCTCGTGTGTTCCTGTTCCGTAAGAAGCCAGCAGGCCGCCAAGTCCGTCCGAAAATTCCGGCTTTACGGCCAGTATCCTCTCAATATATCTTTGCGTGCAGTAATCCAGCGTACGCTTTTGAGCTTCATCCATCATTATGTAGATGTAGCTCCACTGTTGGGCAAGGAGTGTGAGCATACTGCGCCCGGCTGGAATGTAGACGATATTGTATTTATCATCAAAAGTATTCTGAAGTTCATGCTGAAGTTGTTCCCGTTGCGGAGCGGGGATACCCGTTGCAGTGGCGGATAGGGCATGGTCTCCTCTTTCCAGAAAATCCCGAAGAGCGGGACAGAGTTCAATCCAGAGATAATTAGGCGTAGGATAGTCCCATGACTTCCTCAGGTGCAGCTCGATATAACAATCCTTCGTATAGTGATACTCAAGCCGCATGTCCTGATCCATTCCCCACGACGAACCGAAAAGCTGAAAGAATTTCTTCCGCAGAATATCCAGCAGTTCCCTAGTTAATCCATCGCTCTGAGAGGATGAGTTTTGAAAAGCCTCGACTGCCCTCCGCTCGATGGCAGCATAAATATCGTCCTTGACGGTCCTGAAATAGTAGATCGCTTTTGCAACGGTGCTTTTCCCGGATGCCTGCATTCCCGTCAAAATCATAAAATGAGAGCAAGCCAGCTCGCATTCCGTAACAGGTCCAAGCCTTTGTAATTTAAGCTGGTGCATACTGATTCCTTCTTTCCTGCTAGATTGTAAATCCAAGAAGGTGGATCACTTCGTCTTGTCGCTACTGGGGCATTTTATACTGTCGCCTAGCAGACGGACTTTTCTAAGCCCCGCTAAAAATCGATATCGACTGCTCTTCCATCCTTATGTTCCCTATATCCTTCAGCTATCGCCGAATGCAGTTCCCCGTTCGACATAGGGGCTATATTGATGGAATCCGGGGCCTGCGGCAACGCTACACGAAACGGAATCCCTCCCGCATAGACAATCTGCTTCAGATACATATCGATTGCGACGGACATGGGAATGCCAAGTTTTTTCAGGATGCTTTCAGCGTCCTCCTTAACGCCGGGCGATACCCGCAGGCTCAAGGTCGCTGTCTTTTCCATGGAATCACCTCCATGATCCATATTGTAACGCATTTGTCGTTACTTTTAGGTATCGATCAACGGTGGCTCGTGTTTTCTCCTCGTTGGTGGGGCGGTGGCCCCGTATCGGGCCCGTCGAGTGGGATGGGGTTCGGATGGGGCTTGTGGGGTGTTGCGGCAGGCGGAGATGATGTGGGATTTTCAAATCCGAAAGACGAGGGGGCTGCTTTGCGGCAGCTCCCTCGTCTTCTGTTTTCAGGCGACGGTGTAGAACCGTATGTCCGGGTCGCCCGCCCAGGTCGGCTTCAGTCCGGCGACGACGTCGTCCTGGAACATCTTGGTCTCCAGGTAGGCCTTCGCGTGCTCCATGCTGTCGAACCCATGAAGGACCTGCACGTCCTCGTCGCGGACGAGGAGCTCCTTGGTCAGCGCTCCCTCGATCGTGTCGAGGAACGGCTGGCGGTAGTCCGTGTAGACCTTGGCGGCCGCGGGGCGCTTATCGGGGTTGATTTTCATCGTGATCTCGAGATAGGCTTTCACGCTCACTGCAAATCCCTCCATTGTGTCGAGTTTCCGTCCATTTTTCCTGAATGCCTTTTTGCCTCCTTTTTGCACCGCTCCGAGCGTGCGTTTATAATAACGCCGAGGCTAAAGGGATGGAAGATATAAAGAAATTTATAAGCCGCTCATAAATTCGATAGTGACCGGACGTCAATTCGGGGCTCTGCGACGGGAGGCGGGCTCGTGTATCGGAAGAAGCTGGAGGCGGATATCCGCTGTCCTTTGGAGTATGGGCTCGGGGTATTCGGCGGCAAGTGGAAGTCCCGGGTCATCTGTGTCCTCAACGAGAAAAAGGTCCTTCGCTACAGCGGTATTCGTGAGGAGATGCTCAACATCACGGACGCAGTGTTGGCCTCCGTGTTGAAGGAGCTGATCGCGGACGGAATGATCGGCAGAAAACAGTACGACGAGATCCCGCCGCGCGTGGAGTATTCCCTGACTCCCAAGGGAGAGTCCGTCGTCCCCATCCTGCAGAGCATCTGCAGATGGTCGGGGATCTTTCACCGGGAAAGCGGCGGAAAGGTGATGACCCAGTGCCAGAGGTGCGATTACAACGGCCGGCGTCAGGGCCCGTCTCAATAGGGAAGCGCTGATTCAAACAAAAATGCGTGTTTTTAAGGGGAAATATGCGAAACATCCATGGGCAAAAATACCCAGCGCTTCCCTAAAAATTAACGTGGGGGCTTCGTGGATTAAATCAGTGTTTCCATAGGAATCGGGACGTCCGGAGGGAGAGAGGACGGGCCGGTGATCGGAAACGGCGCCGGGACCTCTCCGGCCGTGTTTCTTCCCCGCCCTCGCCGTCGGCGCGGACGGGCACCGCGAGGCCAGCCGACAGGGGGGAGATCATGGGCGGATCGCCGTGATCAGAGCGCTCGAGGAGAGCCCTTCCAGGGCCCGCAGGTCCTCGCCGCTCAGGTCGCCGACGTCCTGCCTCACGACCTCCGCGTTGACCTCATGGGGCTTCGTGAGGACCACATTCACGTCGGAAAACCCCGCCCTCTCCAACTTTGCCTTGTACTCCTCCGCCGGAAGAGCGCCGGCCAGTCACCCGCTCCAGGCCGCGGGACTCAGCTTGAGCTTCTCCGGGACCGGCTTCAGCAGCACGACATCCGACACGCAGAACCGCCCGCCCGGGGCCAGGACCCGCGCGGCTTCCGCGAAAACCGCATCCTTGTCCGGGGAGAGGTTGATGACGCAGTTGGAGAGCAGAACATCCGCCCCGCCGTCGTAGAGCGGCAGGTCCTCGATGCAGCCCTTCAGAAGCACCACGTTCCGCAGCCCCAGCCGTTCGAGGTTCTTCCGCGCCCGGGCCAGCATCCTGGGCGTCATATCCAGTCCATAGACCAGGCCGCGATCGCCGACGGCACGCGCCGCGAGGATGAGGTCCAGTCCCGCCCCGCACCCCAAATCCAGGACGCGTTCTCCGGGCTGCAGCCGCGCCGCCTCCACGGGATTCCCGCAGCCAAAGGACTGGCGGGCCGCGTCCCCCGTTCCCGCAAGCGCGGCATCGTCGTAGTTGCCCCTCGTCATATCCGTCACGGCATCTATTGCGGAACTCTGGCCGGCCACACGCCTGTCTATGGCCTCGCCATAGGACTCACGCACGTTCCTGCGGATGTCCTTTTCCCTCATTGCATCCCAGCCTCCCCGTTCCCTCCGGGGCGACACCCCGTCCCGGATCTCCCATGGCGGTCATCACCGCTGGCCGGGCACTTCAAAATGCACGGCTCATTATCCGCCATTCTGACATATCCGTTCCCTTTCGGCAATGCCGCGATGGGACGCTCCCATGGTTTTCCCTCCCCCTTCGCGGAACGGAAAGAGGAAGTTCATGATCCGATGAAAAGGTCATTTCTGTGTTTTCAGAGAAAATATCGCATCAAGGAGAGGATCAAGGAGTCCAGGGTTACTGCAGACGAGATTGTGCCCGCTTTTGCAAGAAAGCTGTCGATAGGACGAGCTGAGGTGCTTACCTGAAAAAAGTACAGGGGGGCGGGGCATTGGTATGAGCCTCGTATCAATAAAGGGAAAGATGGAGTGTAATGCGAAAAAACTGAAGGAGAAGGCGGCCCGGGTGAGGGCCGCCTTCTTTCATCTTTATGCTGCTTATCGTGCAGCTTGCTACATCAGTCCCATTAAATGGGGCAAGAACGTTGTCAGTACAGGGCATACCGTCAGCAATGCCAGAGCGGCGACGGCCGCAATGATCAGGCCGATGGCGGGCCGTGCGATCTGCTCCATGGTCAGTCCGCTGATGCGTGCTCCGACGAACAGGTTCACCGCGACGGGCGGCGTCACCTGGCCGATCGCCAGGTTGATGGTCATCATGACCCCGAACCAGATGGGGTCCCAGCCGAGCGTCCGGATGATCGGGATCAGGATCGGCAGGAAGATGTACATGATGGAGTTTGCGTCCAGCAGCATCCCCGCGAAGAGCAGGATGATGTTGATCATCAACAGGATGACAGAGGGATTGTTGGAGACGCCCAGCAGCAGGCCGGCAATCTTGTCGATGATTCCAACGGTCGCTCCCAGCCAGGAGTAAAGCCCGGCACAAGCTACGACGAGCATGACGACGGCGGTGCTCACCACGGTTTCGCTGAGAATTTCATAGAGCACACGCAGGGTGAGAGTGCGGTAGATGACCAGGCCGACGAAAAGTCCATAGAACACGGCGACGGCTGCGGCCTCGGTAGGGGTGAAGATGCCTCCGTAAATGCCTCCCAGGATGATGACAGGAGTCATGAGCCCCCAAAAGGCGTCCGCCAAGGCCCGGAGGAGCGTTTTCGCATCACCGCGCGGCTCCCCGCGAAACCCGTTGCGTCGGCTGTAAAAATAGACGGCCAGACAGAGAAACCCGGCAACGATGATACCTGGAATAATTCCCGCCGCGAAGAGGGTGCCCACGGACTGCTCCATGATGTCCCCGTAGACGATGAAGGAGATGCTGGGGGGAATGATGATGGCCAGACCCGAGGCGACCGAGACGACTGCCGTGGCAAAGGCCTTGTCATATCCCGCCTGGGCCATGCTGGGAATCAAAATCAGACCGAGCGCCGCAACGGTGGCTGGCCCGGATCCGCTGACTGCCCCCCAGAAAGCGGCTACGATGACTGTCGCTATGGCCAAGCCGCCTGTGACGTCGCCGACCATCTCCTTGATTAACTTTACAATACGTGAAGCAATCCCGACTTTTTCCATGATAATGCCTGCAAGGATGAAGAAAGGGATGGCCAGCAACGGAACTTTAGCGATGCCCGCATAGAAACTGTAGGAGAGCATCTGGTAACCCATATCCCAAAACCAGACAACCGTGATGGTTGCCATGCCCAAGGCGACTGCGATAGGAATGCGCACGATGAGAGGGATAAGAAAAAGCGCCAGGGTCCAGAACACCGGATCTTTGAAGAGTGTGTTGGTCATGTGGTGTTCCTCCCTAATAGGATTTTTCCCGCAGGGTAATACGCGCGGCCTGAAGGATTCGGATAATGATGATAGCCGAAAACACGGGTATCGCCGAGGAGTAGATACAGGTAGGGATAGCCAGGGCGTCCGACGTCACGCCCAGCTCCCATTCGTCGAGGACCTGGAGGGCCCCGAGCCAGCCCAGAAGGGCGAAGAAGGTCAGGGATACGGCCGTAGAAATGATGAAGCAAATCTTTTTCAGGCTACGCGGCATCAGGTCGTAAAAAAAGGTCATGGCCAGGTGTGCGTTGCGTCTAAAAGCGATGGAGGTTCCGAGAAGCACGATCCAGACGAACATGCTGATGGTGATCTCCTCCGTAAATGCCAGAGGATAGGTGATGAGGTAACGAGTGACGACATTGGCAAAGGTCACGACGAGCATGATCGACAGGATCAACGCTCCAAGGACCTCCTCGAAATAGTCGCAAAATCTTTTCAGCACAAAAAAGCCTCCTCGAAAAAGACGGAGGACAAGCCTCCGGGAAGTTTGAAAGGAATCATTAAGGGGAGGATCGGCGAACTCCTCCCCTTCCTTCATGCTCAAAAAACGCGTGTCGCTATCTCACCGTCGCCATGTCCTCTTCGGCAGCCTTCACGAGGTCCTCGCCGATCTTGGAACGCCAGGCATCGCGGACGGGCTGCGTCCTATCCATAAGCACCTTCATTTGTTCAGGGGTCAGGTCCGTGACGGTCATTCCGACCTCCGTCAGGTGTTTATTCCAGTCGGAGACCTCGGGTGTTTTTCCGATTCCCTTCAGGAACTCCAGATTTTTGCCTCCGTCGTTCTCATCCAGCCCCACGCGGGCCAAAGCGATTTGATAGGCTGCAGCCTCCTTGGCGGCCTGAGTCAAAAGTGCCTGGTCCTCCGTAGAGAAGGAATCCCACACCTTGGGATTGACAACGAACAGGGTGGGGTCGGCAACGTAGTGCCAGTTGGTCACAAACTTATGATACTCGTAAATTTTCACGGGATAGAAGGTGTTGATGGGATTCTCCTGTCCGTCGACAACGCCCTGCTGAATCGCGGACATGGTATCGCTCCAGACCATGGTCACAGGGTTGGCGCCAAGAGCCTTGAAGGTATCCAAAAACAGGGGGCTGCCGACGACACGGATCTTCAGGCCGTTCAAATCCTCGGGGGATGCGATGGAGCGCTTGCTGTTGGTCAGCTCGCGGAATCCGTTTTCACCGAAGCAGATGAACTTTCCTCCTTTGGCCTCGACGGCTTTGGCTATCATCTCGCCCGCCTTTCCGTTTGTGACGGCGTCCAGTGCCTTGTAACGATCATGCTGCGCCGCAAAGAAAAAAGGCAGTGCAAAGAGGTTGAGCTCGGGAATCTGCGGGGAATAATTGATGGTGGACTGGCAGGCGAAGTCGATGGTCCCGTTGCGAAGCAACATGAAGGCATTGGTTTGTTTTCCGGTCGTCAGTTGCGCGTTGGGATAAACCTTGATGTTGATTTTCCCCTCGCTGCGTTCTCTGACCAGATCGGTGAAGTATTGGGCCCCCATGCCCCAGCCTGTGGTGATGCTGGGGACAATGTCCAACTTATATTCGGCCTTGTAGGCTGCGGAGGCTGGAGCGGAAAGGAGGGAACAGAAAAAAACGAACGCTGTTAGAACACCGAACTTTCTCATAATTGAAATCCTCCTTGTTTTTTGATCCCGGACGCGAAAGAGCGTCAGGGAAAGATACTCCCCCTAAAGTTCTCAGGATGGCAAAGGGATGTTCCCATCATTGGCAAGGCCCTCCGTAAAAACGGAGACCCGTTTTTACCGGAAGCATCTTGTCTTGTATACAAGAAGCTGTATAATCTACTTAACATTATAGCAAATTTTAATTTTTATGGAGGGCCTTTTTGTGAAACCGGGGACAAAAAAGGAATTGGCCTATAGAAAGATCAAGGAGATGTTTCTGGACCAGCGCTTTTTGCCCGGGACGATGCTTTCGGAGAACGAGATAGCCAATGTGCTCGTCATGAGCCGAACACCCGTTCGGGAAGCCCTTCAGCTTCTTCAAAACGAGGGATTCGTAACCGTTTATCCCAGGCAGGGCGTCCGCTTTCAGGGGATGACCACGTCCACGTTAAGAGAGATCCTTGAGTTGCGTGCGGCGGTGGAGGGGTATGTCATAGCGGCATGTCTGCCATTGAACCCGCAGCGCATGGCGGAGGTGGAGGCGATTATCGAACTTCAGAGGCCGTGTTGTGTTTCTGGGGATGTGGAGGAATATCTGGTGCACGATGCCGCTTTTCATAACTATTTCGTCGAGCTGTACGACAACTCCTTGATCTCCGCGGTGGTCCGCTCCATCGCCGAGCGTTTTCGGAGCGTGGGCCTCAAAATTCTGCGGGACGCCGAAAGCGTTCGGCTCTCCTTTCAGGGGCATCTGGCCATCATGGCTGCTGTGCGTGCCGCGGATGTTCCCGCAGCGTTGACAGCCGTACATGCGCATATCAACTTTGGAAAGTCGCGATTGATCAGCACCATCGATCCTCTGACCGCAGGAGAGTTCATGCAAGAGGGTGCTGAAAATTCTCTGTAGGAAAAGAAGGAAATGGCTGGGCGCGCAGAGACGGGCGCCGCAGACAGGGGGAAAAGAGGTGATGCTTGTGAAAGGGCTTCGTTTCGATGCAGGGGAGGCCCGGGTACGCACGTTTATTCTCCGGCTCCGGCCCGGGACAGACCTTATGGAGGGAATCCGAGCATTCTGCGAGGAGCGGGGCATCCGATCCGGTGCGATAACGACGCTTTTAGGCAGTCTGCGACAGGTGCGTTACGTCTATCCTGTTGTCGCTCCGGGTACAAGGGCGGGTTTGAAGTATTGCGACCCCATTGTGGTGGAGGGTCCCATCGAGGTGCTCTGCGGCTCCGGGACGATTGGAGTCATGAAGTCGGACGGGACGACGGTCGTTCACCTTCATGCGGCCTTTACCGACCCCAATGGGCGGGTGCTCGGAGGGCATCTCTTGGAGGGCGGAGGGGCCGTTGCCGTGACGGCCGAGGTCGTGATCGATGCCCTGGACGATGTGTCCCTGACGCGTGCTGTGGACGGGGAGACGGATATGCCCCTCTTTTCGTTGGGCGATTAGATTCCGGTATTCTTGGGGACGGGAGTCTCCGCTAGAGGACTTTTAAGACCTGCTAGAAAAAGTCAAGGGTTTAGTTGAGAAATGGCAGCAGGGGGTAAAAGTTTTTGAGGATTGTAGGGTTTCTGCGAAGTCATGACGGCGTGAATCACCCTCAGAAGTTTCGTTCCGACGGCGGCTAATGCCTGTTTGGGATGTTTGCCCCTGGCAATCATCTTGTCAT
>NZ_CAUUGJ010000038.1:0-19294 GCF_963544685.1 uncultured Fretibacterium sp.
ATTTCTACGACTTTCCCCCGTATATCCTTACGTTGTCCGTTGGAATGCCATACCCTATACTTTTTGCTTGGAATCGAAAGGCCGGAGGGCACACACCATTTGGAGGCGAAAAATCACATGAGATCGGATAAGAGAGGAGAGGGGCGGGGCGTTGCTTTCCCGGCGGCCTTTTTCTGCATGGCCTGCGTGGCCGCGGCCCTGTTCCAGGCTTTCCCCGCACAGGGAGAGGAGGCGGTCCGAACCCTGACCCTCGAGGAGTGCCTGGCCCTGTCGGAGGCGAACCATCCCGACCTTGCCGGGGCGGATGCGAAGCGCGAGGCGGAGCGCCGTAGGCTCTCCCTGACGGCCGTGGAGGACCGCGTGCAGGCTTCGGCCAGTGCGTCGGCGGCCCGTTCCGGCAGGGAGGGGGCGCCCTCGGGCAGCAGCTACACGGCCGGGGTGACGGCGAGCGTCAGGGTCTTCGACGCGAACCGGACGAAGTACGCCGTCGAGGCTCAGCGCGGCACGCTGGCGGCGACGGAGGCGGAGGGAAGAAAGACGCGGCTGCAGGTACGCTACGGGGTCAAGAAGGCCTACATGGACCTGCTCCTGGCCGGGGAGGTCCGCGGTCAGAGGAAGGAGTCGGTGGATTCGTTCCGGCTCCATCTGGAGCGCGCGAAGGGCTATTACGAGACGGGGCTCAAGCCGAAGAGCGACGTGACGAAGGCCGAGGTGGACCTGGGGAACGCCCAGCTCGCGCTGGTGGAGGCGGAGTCGAACGTCCGGGTCGCGCAGGCCGCGCTGCTGAACGCGATGGGCGTGGATCTGGACGGCCCGTTCGAGGTTCGGGCGGAGGACCGTGCCCTGCCGGAGTCGGCGGAGGGCGGAGCCGAGGCCCTGGCCCTGGAGCACCGTCAGGACTATGAGGCCGCGAACCGGCGGACGCTCGCCGGGAAGGCCGAGGTACGCTCCGCGGCGCGGGCCTCCTCCCCCAGCCTGTCGCTGAGGGGCGGGTACAGCGCCGGCGGCGAGGAGATCTCCTCGCTCAGCTCGGAGTGGAACGTCGGCCTTTCCCTCAACGTCCCCGTCGTCGACGGAGGGGCGGCGTCCGCGCGGACGGACATCGCCCGGGCGCAGGTCCGGAGCCTGGAGGCGGCCCGCGAGGCCCTGCGGCAGAACATCCTCCTGGAGGTCCGAAAGGCCGTTCTGAACATCCGCAACGCTCGGGAGCGCATCCGTATCGCGGGGCTGACGGTCGCCCAGGCGGAGGAGAACTACTCCCTGGCCGAGGGGCGCTACCGGACGGGCGTCGGGGATTCGCTGGCGCTCTCGGACGCGCTTCTGGCCCTGACCGACGCGCGGCTCTCCGTCTATCGGGCCCGCTACGATCTTCAGGTGGCCCAGTTCGCGCTGGAGAGCGCGACGGGGGTCGAGCTGACGGAGCCGGAGGGCGCCGAATGAGCGCCGTTTTCATTCTTACATTCTCAATGGATACGTTCTTTGCAGGGACGTTCTCGACAGGTGCGGATACTCGGAGGAGTCGTTCATGAAGGTTTTTAAGATGCTGTTGTTCGGGGCCGTCGCGGCGGGGATCGCCTGGGGCGTCTGGTACGGGTACTTCAGGGATGGGGGGACGGAGTACGTCTACCGGACCCAGCCCGTGACGCGCGGGAGCATCTCCGCGACGGTCAGCGCCACCGGAAGCGTCAACCCCGTGGAGATGGTGGACGTCGGCACGCAGGTCTCCGGGACGATCAAGGAGATCTATGTGGACTACAACAGCCGGGTCACCAAGGGCCAGCTGGTCGCCATGCTGGACACCGACATGCTGCAGTCGAGGGTCGACGAGGTGAAGGCCTCTTTGGCCCTTGCCCAGGCCCGCGTGACGAGCGCCAAGGCGTCCGCTGCGGACGCGGACCGGACCTTCAGGCGCAACAAGGAGCTCTGGTCGCGGAACCTGATCGCGCGGAGCGAGCTGGACGCCGCGGAGACCAAGCTCTCCCTGGCCCGCGCCTCGTTGGCCGAGCACAACGCCCAGGTCGTGCAGGCCAAGGCCTCGTTGAAGCAGGCCGAGACGAGCCTGAGCTACGCGCGCATCGTCTCGCCCGTCGACGGGGTGGTCATCGCGCGAAAGGTGGATGTGGGGCAAACCGTGGCGGCCAGCCTTCAGACGCCTACGCTATTCTCCATCGCCCGCGACCTGACCCGGATGCAGATCGAGGCCAGTGTCGACGAGGCGGACATCGGACGCATCGCGGAGGGGCAGAAAGCGATCTGCCGGTTCGATGCGTGGCCGGACACGACGTTCGAGGGGACGGTGACGCAGGTGCGCCTGAAGTCCACGGTCGTCTCCAACGTCGTCACCTACACGGTGATCATTCGGGTGGACAACTCGGAGCTGAAGCTGAAGCCCAGTATGACGGCCAACGTGACCATCGTCACGGAGGAGAAGAAGGATGTGCTGAAGGTCCCGGCCGCGGCGCTCCGCTTCACGCCGCCGGGCGATGTCCTCGCCGCACTCTCCGCGCCCTCCGGGACGGAGAAGGAGGAGAAGGGGGCGGGGTCGATCATGGGGTTGCCCCCGATGCGGCGGAGAAATGGGAACCGTTCGGACGACGAGGACGAGCCCGTAGTCTGGGTTGTGGAGGACGGAAAGATTGTGGGCAGCGTCCCCGTCGGGGAACAGGGGATCAGCGACCGAACGTGGGTGGAGGTCTCGGACTCGCAGCTCAAGGAGGGACAGGAGCTGGCCGTCTCCTTCAGCACCGCCGGGGCGGCCGTCGTGGCCGGGGGCGAGGCCGTCGTGGTGAGGTCGGGCCGATGAGCGTCCCGGATTCCGCTTCGGAGAGGCCCGCGCGCCCTCTGATCGAGGTCGAGGACCTCGTCAAGGTCTACCGGACCGGGGACGTGGAGCTGCGTGCGCTGGACGGCGTCTCCTTCTCGGTGGCGCACGGGGAGTTCGTGGCGGTGATGGGGCCCTCGGGATCGGGAAAGTCCACGACGATGAACATGCTGGGCTGCCTGGACTCCCCGACCGAGGGCCGTTACCTCCTCGACGGGCGGGACGTGGCCCGCCTCTCGGGCGACGAGCTGGCGAAGGTCCGCAACGAGAAGCTGGGCTTCGTGTTCCAGGGGTTCAACCTGCTGCCGCGCCTGTCGGCCGTGGACAACGTCGCCCTCCCCCTCGTCTATTCGGGGGTCCCCTCTCGGGAACGGAGCGAGCGTGCCCGAGAAGCCCTGGAGCGAGTGGGGCTGGGGGCCCGTCTGAAGCACAGGCCCAATCAGATGAGCGGCGGTCAGCAGCAGCGCGTCGCCATCGCGCGGGCTCTCGTCGGCAGGGCGCCCCTGATCCTGGCCGACGAGCCGACGGGGAACCTGGACACGCGGACGAGCGAGGAGATCATGGATCTTCTCGTCGAGGTCAACCGGGAGGGCAAGACGGTGGTCCTGGTGACGCACGAACCGGATATCGCCGCCTACGCGCGGCGCGTCCTGCACTTCAAGGATGGCCGCCTGGTCTCCGACGAGACGGCCTCCGGAAGGGGGAATTGAGGATGTTCGAGACGCTGCGCACCGCCCTGTCCTCGCTCCTGGCGAACAAGACGCGCTCGCTTCTGACGATGCTGGGCGTGGTCATCGGGGTCGGGGCGGTCATCGCGATGGTCGCCGTGGGGAATGGCGCCTCCGTCCAGATGCAGGACCTCGTCTCCGGCCTGGGGAGCAACCTGCTCATCCTGAGCCCGGGAGCGCCCCGTTCGGGCGGCGTGCGTCAGAGCGGGGGCGCGCGCCTGACCCTCTCCGACGTGAGGGCCGTGACAGAGGAGTGCTGGTCGGTGCTCCGGGCGGCCCCCTTGGTGAACCTCTCGGCCCAGCTGATCTACGAGAACCAGAACTGGCCGACCCGCGTGACGGGCACGACGCCGTCGTTCTTCGACGTCGACAACCGCAGCATCTACCTGGGGCGGCTTTTGGACGACGAGGACGAACGGAGCGCGGCCAAGGTCTGCGTCATCGGCCAGACGGTCGCCACCCAGCTCTTCGGCACGACGAACCCCGTGGGCAGGATCATCCGGATCAACAAGATCCCCTTCGAGGTCGTGGGCGTGCTGGCCCCGAAGGGTGGTGGGTCGATGGGGCAGGACCAGGACGATACGGTGGTGGTGCCGATTACCACGGCGCAGCGGCGCCTGGTGCGCAGCTCGTTGGCCGAATCCGTGCACATGGCCCTCATCCAGGTCCGGGACGTCAGTATGCTGGAGGGGGGGATGGCGGAGATCCGGGCCCTGATGCGCCAGCGACATCGAATCGGCAAGGGGAAGGACGACGACTTCGAGATCTGGAACATGACCCAGATGGTGGAGTCCCTGCAGCAGTCGGCCTGGGTGATGTCCGCACTGCTCGGGGCCGTGGCCTCCATCTCCCTGCTGGTGGGGGGGATCGGCATCATGAACATCATGCTGGTCTCCGTCACGGAACGGACCCGCGAGATCGGGATCCGCATGGCGATAGGGGCCCGAGCCGGGGACATCCGGCTGCAGTTCCTGCTGGAGGCGCTGGTGCTGTCCCTGCTGGGCGGCGTCCTGGGGATCCTCCTGGGGATGGCTGCGTCGTGGGGCGTGACGGAGTTTTTGACCTGGCCCACGTCCGTGTCGCCCGGGGCCATCGCGCTGGCGGCGGGGTTCTCCGGCGTCGTCGGGGTCTTCTTCGGCCTCTATCCGGCCTGGAAGGCGTCGCGGCTCAGGCCCATCGACGCCCTGCGGTTCGAGTGACTGGCGTATGATTGTATCCGGTTGGGGCGGCACGTTGTCTTTGTACAATGTGCCGCCCCTGTTATATAATCACAAGGAAAAGTTAAATGATTGGAGGGGATTTGATGTTTCTCACAAGCCGCGTACATAAAGTGGGAGGGTCGCTGATGATCTCCATTCCATCCAAGATAACGCGAGCGCTGTCGTTGACGCCCGCGACGGCCATGCGGCTGGAAGTTCAGAAGGGGCGGATTATCGTTACCCCCTGCGAGCGGCCGCCGAAATACTCGCTCCAGCAACTTGTTTCCGGGACTGATTTCAGTGATCGTGACGATGCGTGGCTGGATGACGAGACAGAGGGGGCCGAGCTGATTTGAAGCGCGGCGATATCTATCGAGTGTGCCTGAACCCTGTTTCGGGGTATGAACAACGGGGAGCGGCGAGGTCGGTCCTGATCGTCTCCCCGTCCGTCTTCAACAACGCCGCCAACGTTGCCGTTGCGGTGCCCATCACTCAAGGGCCGGGAGGAACCGCCTTCTCGCAGAACCTTGGTTTCGCCGTGCCGCTTTCCTCTCAGGATGTAAGCGGAGCCGAGGCGATCTCCGGCATCATTCGGTGCGATCAGCCGAGGGTGCTGGACCTGAAGTCTCGTGGGGGCAGAAAGGTTGCCGAGGTCTCCGTCCTGGTCATGGAGGAGGTCCTGGCTCGGATTGTGACACTCTTCGACCCCTCCGACCCGGATTGAATCGACGAAGAGGGGAGATGTATGCCATCGACGCCCTGCGGTTCGAGTGACTGGCGTATGACTCGACGACCACCGATTTTCAGTCGGTGGTCGTCGAGTTGTTTGACCTCAGGCTTTTTCGGAGGTGCTGCATGCGGACATCGGCTATCGATCGTCCCGACGTGCCCAGTACCCCTCGCGGTCTATCGACCAGTAAACAGGCTTTTCGTCCGTATGGTTGGTGTCGCACGAGCCGGGAGCCCACGCCAGTTTTCCCTCTTTCCACGGGCTGCCTCGATCCCAGCCGCCGAGGAGTTCCTTCGCCCCCTGCATTCCTTCGTCTCCACCGCCTTCTGGAGCGTGTCCCAGAACGATGTCGCTCCCTATTTCGGGGTGCTCCCTGTCCGGACGAACGGGCTTTCCAAAGACGGCGGTGTCGTTGGACGACTCGTCGATACGGCGTATCTTCCCGAGACCGTATCGGGTGTCGCCTCCGATGAAGAGGGTCTCGACAGCCCGCAGACGTCCGAGAATGTCTTTTTGCTCGTGAAATTTTTCTCCTTGCTCGTGATGGAGGTCGTCGTTCAGAAAAACATACCCCAGAAGCAGTACGGGGGCCGCCGTTTCTCCCTGGCTGTTGGAATCGCGCCACCAGGGACCGATGCATTCCGTGTGCCGCAGCGAGCCCTCGAGTGCGGAGTCCGATTCGGGAACGATTGCCGTGCCGGGGCGGGAGTCCAACAGGCGGCGCCGGAAATCGCGGTCCGACAGACTTTTGTCACTGTTCTGGAGGCACCACCGGAGGCCTTTCTCCTTCTCGAATTTCGGCAGCCAAGCCAGAAATCTGCCGTCCCGTTTCTCGGCGGGAAAGAGGTAGGTGAAGCGGCAGCTTCGCTTGACCTCACCTCCCACACCTTCGTAATTCGGAAAGCTTTCGCCGCTTTTCAATCGGGCTATTTCGGCGGTCACGGCTCCCCAAAGTGCACGCGCCGGGACGTAGGGCCTGCAGCGATTCAGCGCCCCTGCCGGGGACATGCCGATGAAAAGCGGCGCTTCCAGCCGCCAGACCCATCGAAATAACGACCAGCTCATGTTCGTGACTCGCTCTTTTGTGGTACCCGAGCGTGATAGCGGGCGTAGACGAGCGCTTGGCGGAGCAGATCGCGGGCCAGCAGCAACTTGTCGAGGTCCTCGCTCATCGACTGGAGCAACGCGAAAACGTCGCCATCGCCAGAAAGCAAAGGGGCCCGCTGCGGCGTCGTTTTCAGGAACTCACGAACCTTCTGCTCGATAGTTGGGGCTGCTTTGCCACCCCGCGTCTTCAGGAAAAGAAACAGGGCATAAACCCCCTGCTCCTCCAGAACGGCGAGAGCACTCGTGACGAGCTTCTCGAGCTCCTTCGACGGTTTCTCCGCGATAGCTTGCCCCGTCCTGGCGCAGGCGAGGTCCAGGTTCTCGAAAGCCGGAGCGTCCATCACCGGTCTCCCTCCTCTGTCCCGCCCGCATCGGGAAGGCCCTGATTGTTCAGCACTCGCAGCCGTCCCATCCCCCGGCTTCCCATGCCGCCGATACCGAGATGCTCCAGATAGGGCCAGGCTTCTGCGATAACCTTTTTGACCTTCTCCGGCGAGTCGACCTCCTTCGCGTCGTTTTGACCGACATTTTCACCGACCCTGAAGTGCTTGGGATTTCGGCAGGTCAGTTCCCAAGAGAGCACCGTGCCCCGGGGCAGGGCCTCGTAGGTGAACAGCGCCCCTTCCTCCGCCGCCCCCGTGGCCGGATCGATGGCGACCGAGGTCCGCACTTCGAGGTTGCTGTTCACGATATAGGCAAACAGCTTGTCGGAGACGATCCCCAGGTTGTTGGTGATGTAGTCGGGCACATTCAATTTCTTAATCTTTTGAATTATCCCGTCCGGCTGAATTGTCTCGTCCTTCTGTGGCCAATTCGTTTTGACCGGCAGAAAGAGCCAGCCGAGGTTCAAGAAGGCCTGATTTTTTTCCTCGTCCTTCCTGCGGTAAATGGCCTGTTGATCGGGCAGGTCGCTCACTTCCGAGAGCTCCTTGACCCCGGATTGCCGCAACGCCGTTGGGCACGTGATCCACTGCGGTCCCAACTGCGAGGCCACGGGAAAGAGCAGCACGTGCATGTCGCTGAATGCCGCCAGCCCCGCGAACCCGCCGCTCGAGCCCGCGCCCTTGGCGAAGCCGAACACGGTGCACACGGGACAATCGGCCTTCCCGCAGTGCCCGCCTTCGCCGTCGGGCTGACCGAGCCCCGCGCAGCCGGGGTATTTCTCCTTCTTCATGGCCGTGTAGGCCCGCATGACACCTGCGATGCTCGAACCGGGGATCTTCGGTATCCGTGTTACCGGATCGCGCACGATGGTGTTGTCCACCCGGCCCAGTCGGGCTCCGCCCGTACCGACATGGATGGGGTCGAGCGCCATGCCGGCAAACGAAAACGGCTTGAAGCTCTCGTTGCAGTTTTCATTGGGGCTCTCATTAGGGCTTTCACTGGGGCTTCCATTGGGACTTTTATTGAGACTTTCATTTCCTGCAGTCATCGTTTACCTCCGGACACTTGTTTTTTCAATACGCTTATGTGCCACTCCAGGCTCCAGTCCAGTAGGCCGTCTCCGGCGGCCTCCACCAACTCCTCGAGGCAGGCGCCGCGAACGCCCAGGCGTTCGTGGAACACCGCGCGCGCAAGATAGAGCCAGGCTGCCTCTCCTCCGTCGAGCCATGTCCCATCCGCGCCCTGCCAGGCTTCGCGCCGCTCGACGACCTCCGACCATGCTCCGCGGAGCGCGGTCTGGCTCGGTGCGTACCGGTCCACCAGCTGCCAGAGCTCGCGCATCCTCAGCCATTCCATGAGCGGCCTGCAGAGCGGCGATTGGAATCGCTTTGTCGCATCGTCCATGAAGAGGACGGCGATACGTGACGGGTAGACGGAGATGCCGTCCCCGCTTTGCAGGTCGCTCGCGTGCCTGAAGACCTGCCCGTTCGGATGCCGGAAGTCCCGAGGGAAGCGGGGATGCTTGTCCTCTACGGCGAGGTACGGATAGAACACGTCGTCCCGTCCGTCGGAAAGTGTGATAGGGACGGTCTGAAGAAGCTCTTGCGGGTGATCGAGGGACTCGAGCCTGAGGGCGGCGACGCCCTCCCGCGTTTCGCACCCCGCCACCCGCCAGGTTTCGGGCTCGTTCGTCCCTTCCAGGTCGCTCTCGATGTTCCGCGCCGCTTCGATCACCGCCTGAAACGGCATCATTCTGGAAAAGGCCACCACCCCGACCCGAAGCGGCAGGCGGTCCCAGACGCGGGCAAATTGGGCGCGCCACGCTTCAGCCGCCCGATCCACACAGGCCGATGCGGCTTCGAGCGGCAGAAGGACCCGAAAGCGCATGGGGGAAAGCTCGAGCGGGATCACCGGATGGTAAACGCCCAAGGCGCCGGAAACATTCTCAACCGATTGCACCTTCAACGTACCGGCATTCTTGTTGTCGTCGTCTTTCAGTACGATCTCTTTGTTCTGGATCGCGCTCTTGTCCTGCTCTGGAGCCAGGAATCGGGACATGTTGAAGAGGGTGACGAAGCCTTTCCGTTCTTCGTCGAACAGCAGATCGATGGGGTTGCCGTCGCACCTGCCATTGTAGGGGACTCTGTTTTTCCATGTCGATGACGGTTGGTCGGGTTTCAAGAGCAATCGCCGCATACGCCATCGGTTTCGGTCCGTGGCCGCCAGCTCGTGGAACTCGCCGAGGAGCTCCCTGAAGAATTCCTCGGTCTGCCGCCAGAAACGATGGATGCGGCCGGGGGAGGCGAGTTTGCAGAACAGCTGATGCGCAAGCCATGCGGCACAGCCGTCATCGTTTAGCGTGTCCCATTTGGGGGCGTTGGAGCGGTCCTCGACAATCAGTTCATAAAATTTATCCCATGGTATATCATTACCATTCTCATCTCTGAGTCCCGGCGCGATCTTTTTTTGAATCAAACTCCGCGCCTTGTGAGCCGAATTATCCTTACCTAGGGCCGTCTTTACCAAGCTAACCCATTCGGTATGAGTGGGGGGGAGTGGTTTCTTTGTAGTGGAGTTATAGGTGGACCACTCCGCCACACTCTGCGCTCTTAGCGCATCCAGACGGGTTCCATCCAGCCACGGCTCGATGTCCAGGCTCATCGTGACGAGGGCGACGCGGTCGTTGGTGTCGGCCACCTCGCTCAACCAGATGGAGTCCGAATCGAGCTTCCCCTGCTCCCCCTTCAGCCACGCATCCAGGCGATGGGTCCGCCGCCTCCGGCAGGGAGCGCAAGGTCTTTGTCGGTCTGTTCCTGAAGGGCTTCTGCGCACCAGACAGACCGGGCAGGCGGGGCCGTCCGAAGAACCCTGTCCGGGGATTTTCCAGTCACGGTACAGCGGCACGGCCATCGTCTCCCGAGCCTTTTGAATTTCCGCCGTCATCCCCACGAGGGAGCGAGAGGGAGCGCTGATGTGGCAGTAGGGAGGCGTCTCGAGGTTGGTTTCGCGGGCGTATCCGTCAATCTCCTCTGTCAACCAGCTTTGCCAATCTGCGATATGCAAATCGCCACCTGTATGATTGAGCCGCTCTCCCGGAAACGAGAAGACGCAAACGCCGCCGTCCCTGTACAGCAGGGAGCCCACCGCCAGTTCGACCTCGACGAGCTTGCGGACTTTGGTGAAAAATTCGTCCAGCGCAAGGCGCGCCCCGGTCCAGTCGCCGATCTTCACCGCCCGGGCCTCGTAGTGGTCCGCACCGCCCCCGACCGTTAGGAGCCGCCAACGGGTCCCTTGCTTGAGTTCGTTGCCGGACCAGGGGAATTTGCTGCCCTCCAGAACCGCCCCGGCCACGGCGCTCTTGAACAGGGCGGCTGCGACATAGGACTGGTCAAAGAGCGTGACGTCGTTGTTCGGCAGTCGGGTCTCGGCCAGGGTCTCGGTAAACGTCCTGCGCAGCCAGCCGTCGGGCCCTACCGCCCCCTCCCGCCAATTCCACCAGCCGTCAAGGTCATTTGCCGTATGGCCGCCCAGTGCCTCGAGCTCCCTCAGCAGCGTTGCAATCTGCCCGAGCAGGCGCTTCCAGCCCGCCTCGGTGAGCACCTCGGGCGGGTTGGTCAGCAGATTGCGGATCGGGGTCCCGAAGGCCGAGGACATCCACATGTGGGTAACATC
Organism: uncultured Fretibacterium sp.; assembly: GCF_963544685.1. Classification (NCBI taxonomy): domain Bacteria; kingdom Thermotogati; phylum Synergistota; class Synergistia; order Synergistales; family Aminobacteriaceae; genus Fretibacterium; species uncultured Fretibacterium sp. The sequence goes on from NZ_CAUUGJ010000038.1 coordinate 10,642, forward strand.
CTGCCCCAGATATTTAGAGGCATCTTTCGGCAGATTTTTTTCGATGCCTGACGCCATGGCGTGCCCGGCCTGGAGCAGACTGACAAGGCCCGATTTTGATGAGCTTTTTGCGTGCTCGGCGATAAACGCCGTCAGCGTCCCGGGCCAGGCGTTTTTATCTAACGGGAATTCATCTGGCACCCACTTGAGCCGGTCATTCCAAGGGAATGGAGGACTCTCTCTTTCACCCCATTTTTCGTATTTATAATCGCTATGTTGTCCGCCGTGCATTTGCAGAAAATCGATCCTGGCCTTGCCGGCCATGTGAAGCCACCCGATCGCCTCACACGCCAGAAGCAGAGGACGGTAATTCCGCAAACAGTCCCACGCTTCGACATTTGTCATGGATTGCCTCCCTGCCGGGTATTCCCTGTTTTTGCCATCGCCTCGATGAATTCTTCGAAGCTGCGTTCCTTTCTCCGCAGCGATGGTATATCCCCTGCATTCGATGGCGCTTCATAGGGCACTGTTGCATCAGGAATAAAGTGATCTAGGGGGTTTCCCTCCAAAAACAGCAGCTTCGATTTTTTAAGGTCGATCCTCGCCTTACCCCATCCGGCGGTGCGTTTTGCGGAGATGCCGTAGTTCTCGAGAAGTGCCCTTATGCTGTCGATGAGGTCTTGGATGAAGGCGTCCGGCGTCGTCTGGTCGCGTTCGCGCTCTCCCGGCAGGGGGGCGTAGAGCAGCCGCAGTTTCCCTTCCGTTCCGGCGGGGACGACCTCGTAGTAAATGGGCTGGGTTCCGGCCCGGCGGGCACGGTCATGGGGGTTGATCACCTCGAAGACGACCTTGTCGAACCAGGTCGGATGGCAGACGAGGGCCCCGGATCGGAACCGTTCGTCCTCTCCTCTCTCGTTGCCGAAGAGGTGAAGGATCCAGGAGGGGTCCTGCCAGCCCTCCATCCTCATGTCGTGCTTTTCGAGATGATCGGACAAGCCCGCCCGCATCCTGCAGGCCCATCGAAGAAGCCCCTTCCAGGAGGCCGCGGACATGAACGGCACCCCGAATACCCGGTCCTTGCGAACCGGATTGTCCAGCACGTGGAAGGGGCGGTCGTCCTCCGAGTACCAGGGGGATTCGAGCGTGAAGGAGGCGTCGATGGCAAACCAAGCGGGATCCAGTAAAGAGGTGTGATCCAGCTCAAGAAGAAAGTCCGATAGTAGAGGATATTTCTGCCCAGTCGCCTGCTTCCTGTAGTTGTGACATGCCTCCTTCTTGTCATGCCGGGCACGGAGCAGACACCTATCCCCCAGGTCGACAAGATTGGTCGCGTTTACTGGAGTCGCAGACGCTTCGTTTTTGTCCAGGAAGACGTAATAATCGAAGGTCATGCCTGTTTCTCCCCCTTCGGGAAAAGCTGTTCGAGGATCGCGTCCCCGGTGAGAAATTGCCAGCCGTCCTGTCCCCAAACGTCCTCCAGACGTTCCTTCATTTCTTCGAAATCGATTACCCCGGGTTTTACGAAGCCGAAGGTCCTTTCGGGCTCCTTGAAGCTGAAAACCTTTTTGCTCACCCTCTGAGAGCCCGCGAGCCATTGGTCTCTTTTGTTGGTAGGATTGAGCAAATCTTGTCCTTGCTTTTTAGCTTCTTGGCGCCCGAGTACTCGGTTGAAAGTGCTTTCGTTGTTGTTTTTTCGCCCAAGATATTTTCCGTTCACACACCAAAAGTACTGCAGCGAAGCCCAGGCGAACTCACCGTGATTGAGCCTCTTCCATTGTGACAGATAGGTTTCAAGGTCGTTGCGACGTATTTCAGCGAATTGTCGAGACGAAGACATTTGTACCAGGCCAAAGTCTTGATGATGCAGTTTTTCTGTCCGACTCTCTTCATCTGTTGGCTTGAATACCGTCTTACCGCCGATGGCCCCGTATCCGGCGATTAGGCGGAGCGTCGCGTCGAGGAGGGCCCACTCTTCATCGAGGATCGGACGGAGGGGGGTGAAGCGAAGGCCGAAATTGTGATCTTTCTCAATCTGAGCCGCCTGGACGTTGCCGTCTTTGTCCAGAACCTCGAATCGGAACTTCCGGGCCCAGCCGGTGCAGCCAAACAGCTCGCAGACGACACAATGGTTGCGGCCTTCGCATTGCGTCCGTGTCGGATCACAGGCATTGCCCTTCAGGCCGCGCACCAGCACCTCGAACCACCAGCGGATAGACCCCAGCAGGCCGGTGGCGATGAGGCGGTTGGGTTCTCCCTTGGCATCGCCGGTCCACAAATCCGTCTTTGAGCTGAGCTCATAGGTCCGTTCGCCATCTTCCACCATCGTGGCGTACCTCCTTTGGCCGGAAATGTCATGTTCCCTGTACCTTTATTCCCTAATTGAATTTTTATGCTCCTCTCAAACTGCTCGTGAGGGTAATTTACCATATTCTTACCCTTGAAACGACGCTGTCCTACAAAAATCATTGAATTTATAATTCAAGCATCTCCTTCAATTTTTCAATTTGCTTGTTGCATCTGACTTGGCGAGCCAGCCAGGAAATAAAAGGAGGGAACGGCAATGAAGCAGTATGTGGTGGACGCGTTTGCCGACAGGGTGTTCGAGGGCAACCCCGCCGCCGTCTGTGTCATGGACCGGTGGCTGTCGGATGGGACGATGCGGAATATCGCGGTGGAGAACAATCTTTCCGAGAGCGCGTTCGTCGTCCCGGAGTCGGGGGGGTACCATCTTCGCTGGTTCACGCCGGGCGGGGAGATCGACCTGTGCGGCCATGCGACGCTGGCCTCGGCCTTCGTCCTGATGAACTTCGTCGACAGGGGCAGAGAGAGCGTCATCTTCGATACCCTGAGCGGAAAATTGACCGTGGAAAGACGCGGCGAGCTTTACGAGATGGACTTTCCCGCTTACGACCTGAAGCCGGTCGCCGTGACGGCCCGCATGACCGAGGCGATGGGCGCCGAGCCGAAGGAGGCCTACAGGGCCAGGGACCTGCTGTGCGTCTTCGACGACGAGGGAACGGTGAGGAACATGACCCCCGACATGGAGAGGGTCGCGGCGCTGGACGGGCTGCTCCTGCATGCGACGGCGCGGGGGCGGGACACGGACTGTGTGTCCCGCAGCTTCGCCCCGAAGCTCGGGGTTTCCGAGGATCCCGTGTGCGGTTCCGGCCACTGCCACATCGTTCCGTACTGGAGCAGAATGCTTCGGAAAGAGGACATCGTGGCCTACCAGGCCTCAAAACGCGGAGGGACCCTTTACTGCCGGATGGCGGGAGACAGGGTCCGGCTGGCCGGCAAGGCGGCGCTTTTCTCCACAGGGGAGATCCGTATCGGCGAGTGACGACGCGGCTCGCCGATACGTTTTTGGCCTATCTTACCGTTTGGCTGCCCGGCCAGGGCAGGATGCGGTACCGGTCCCCCCGGATCGTCACGTCCCTGAACTGCGGTTCTGCAACGGATACGTCCCGGGAGGACAGCTCCTCCGGGGAAAAGTCGCCCTGAAAGAATCCCGCGACGTGCGGCTCTCCGGAGGCGACCTCCAGGACGAGTCCGGCCCCGGTCTGGATTATCAGGAGAGCCTCCCCGCCGTTTTCCCCTTCGGTCAGGACGTCCTCGAACACAAAGACCGCGTCGGAGCTGCGGTGCAGGGACCGCAGCACGCCGTCGTCCCCCTCCCAGAGCCGGATCAGGCGCTCGACCAGTTCCGGGGAGAGCCTGCGCCCGGCCGGGTAGACGGCGGCGTTGTGCAGGATGTCGCGCCTTTGCGATTCGGGAACCGTGCCGCTGCGCACGTCCCGCCAGTGTGCCAGGGGATCCACCCTCATGGCGGCCTCGATGCGCCGCCGGATGGCGTCCGCTCGGGGGTGCGCGGCCTCCCGCAGCCGTATCAGGGCATATTTGCCGTAGCGCCCGAGGCTGAAGCGCAGGTAGAGGTAGTCGAAGTCGGCAGGGGCGATCTGGCCGCCCAGTAGGCGGTCCACCTGGTTGTTCGCGGCCAGGCGGTAGGGGTCCAGGAGGGGGGAGTTCATCGCCACGACGAGCACGGACAGGATCAGAACCGAGGCGATGTTGATGCGTCCGATCGCGGACGGCCATTGCCGCAGCAGGACGGCGCCCGCGTAGCCAAGGCCCCAGATGCCCGTCACGACCACCAGGAATGCGGCGTGGATGCGGTCGACCGAAAGCCCATACTGCTGAATCCTCAGTCCCAGCGAATAGAGGCAGAGCGCCGTGTAGGCGGGAAGGCAGAGCAGGGAGACCTTCGCCAGGGCCCCGACGGCCCGGTTGTTGAAGGGAGACCGGGTTCCGTCGAGCCACGCGGCGTTGGCGAGCAGGATGGTGCCCAGCTGGAGGAGCAGCATCAGAGAGCTGGCCTGGCCGGTGCTCCAGAGGGTCTTGAGCCCGGAGTAGGGCAGGCAGGCGATGAAAACGAAGGAGAGGGCCGAAAATGGGGGCAGGAGCCAGGCCAGGATGGACAGGATCCAGCGCCCCAGGGAATCGATGCCGGGGTGCTTGAGCGCCAGGGTGATGGAGAGGGCGACCGTGAGGCTCGTCAGGGGCGCCGCCACGAGCGGGTGGAACAGAATGCCCGGCACGAACGCCAGCCCGACGATGTCGAAGAGCAGGCTGGCGGTGAGGAGCAGCGCCCAGAAGACCACGGTCATGATGGCGGCCTGGAACAGCAGAAACACGTTGCGGCAGAGCTGGAAGAAGACGTCGGAGTAGGGGACGTGCCAGCTCCAGGTCGCAATGCGGCACTGGAAGAAGGGCAGAAGCAGAAAGGCGGCCATGCAGATCCTCAGCAGGTCCATGCTCTGGGAGGGCATGGAGAGGAACATGCCGTCGGGCGGATAGAGGGACCAGAGCCTGTAGGCGCAGAAGGTCGAGAGCACGAGGGTGAGCCCTCCCAAAAAGCGCTTGAGCCGCCTTCCCCAGTGCTCCTGGGCCAGCCAGAAGGCGAAGGGGAGGACGGTCAGCAAGGGCAGGGGCAGGGCCAGAAAGGGCCCGCTCCGGGTTACGGCGTACTGCCCCAACAGAAGCCCCTGCAGCAGGGCCGACAGGATCACCCAAAGGTAACGCTTGCGGTCGATTCCGTACATGGAAAGATGGAATGAATAAAAGGAACGCGGTCAGCGTGCCAGGTAGTGGTATGTGGCGCCCTGCTCGACCGGCTGCGGGGGAAGGCGCGTGGAGAGCAGCGCCGACCCCTGCTCCAACGTGACGGTGTGGAGCTTCAGGGGCAGGGGAAACCGGGCGAGGTCCAGCAGAGGCTGAATCTGTGACAGCGCCTTGTTCGTGATGTATTCGGGAAGGTCCAGCTTGTTGATGCGCACCTGGGGCCCGTCCAGCCAAAGCTCCTTGTGGTTGACGATCTTCAGCTTGCTGTCGATCTCTATCAGGATGTCCAATGTGACGAACAGGACCTTGGCCAGATACGTCCCCCTGCCCTTGAGCCCGGAGGGCGTGATGGCGAGCGTGATGTTCTTCCAGTGGTCGTCCTTGCCGAAGGTCTGGGCCTCCAGGCCCTTGTTGATGTCCTCCTCGAGGATGCGGCACGCCGCATAGATCTGAAGGGCATCCCGGCACTCGACGTCACCGGAGACCCAATTCTCCGGCGCGTTGAACTGGACGTCGTTCATGCGGAAGGTCAGCCTGTCGATGCGGACGTCCTCGATCCTGACGCCCTTCAGGTCCATGAAGAGGTCGTGGAAACGCCCCGTGGCGTCCGGCTGCCCCACGACCGAGAGCGAGAGCTCCTCCGGGGCGAAGCGGTTCACGTAATAGGCCAGGAGGCGCGAGGTGTCGTCCGTGGGCTCGATCGCTCCCCGAAACTCGAAATCGGCGGCCCAAAGGGCGGATGCGGCAAGGGGCAGGGAGAAGCCTCCCTTCGCCAGAAGCGCCAGAAACACCAACAGAAGCAGCTTGATCGTCCTCAAGATGAAAGACCCCCTAACGGATTTCCATTCCCTTATTATAGCTCAGGGCGCATCGCTCGGTGCAAAGAGGGGCGACCGCAGCCCTGTCGTCCTTTCGGCTCATCGTTTCCTCCATATTCAAGAAGCGAAGCGGGGAGGAGGGGGATGTCGGTTCGCGAGAACCCAGCCCGAAGAGAGAAAAGACCGGGGAGGTTGCTCCCCGGCCCGGTCTTTCGATCAAAGTTTTCCGATGAATACCCCGCCCCGTTACGCCTTGATGGGCTGAGGGCCCATCTCCGCCAGCGCCTTGTAGGCCTCGTAGCGCTCCCTGGCCTCCTTCTCCGCCTGATCGAAGAGCGCGTCGGCGAGGTCCGGGAAGCCCTGCTTCAGGGCCGCGTAGCGCACCTCGCTCAGCAGGAAGTCCCGATAGCTGGCCTTCGGCTCCTTGGAGTCGAGGATGAAGGGGTTCTTGCCCTGCTCGGCCAGCTCGGGGTTGTAGCGGTACAGGTGCCAGTACCCCGCCTCGACGGCCTTCTTGCTCTGAGCCTGGGTCTTGCCCATGCCCGCCTTGATGCCGTGGTTGATGCAGGGCGCGTAGGCGATCACCAGAGACGGACCCTTGTGGGCCTCGGCCTCGGCCAGGGCCTTGAGCAGCTGGTTCTTGTCCGCCCCCATCGCGACCTGCGCGACGTAGACGTGCCCGTAGGTCATGGCCATGCGCCCCAGGTCCTTCTTGCGCACGCGTTTGCCGCTTGCCGCGAACTTGGCGATGGCGGCCGTCGGCGTGGACTTGGAGGACTGGCCGCCCGTGTTGGAGTAGACCTCGGTGTCCATCACCAGGATGTTGACGTCCTCCCCGCTGCCCAGCACGTGGTCGAGCCCGCCGTAGCCGATGTCGTAGGCCCAGCCGTCGCCGCCGAAAATCCAGACGGACTTCTTGACCAGGTAGTCCCGGAACTGCTCGATCTGCGCGTACTCGCGGAGCACCGCCTCGTCGCCGCAGCCGCACTCGCCGCAGGAGCAGCAGAACATCTTGTCCAGCAGCTCCTCGACCCTGGCGGCCGACTCGCGGGACTTCTCGCCGTCCTCGTGGGTGTCCAGCCACTCCTGAAGCACGGCCTTGTCCTCCTGGGGGATGTCCAGCTTCAGCAGGTTCTCCATGGCCTCGACCAGATAGCCCACCATCACGTTGAGCGAGAGCTTCATCCCGAATCCGTACTCGGCGTTGTCCTCGAAGAGGGAGTTCGCCCACGCAGGTCCACGCCCCTTGGCATTGGTCGTGTAGGGCATGCTGGGCGCCGAACCGCCCCAGATGGAGGAGCAGCCCGTGGCGTTGGCGATGATCATGCGGTCGCCGAACAGCTGGGTGATCAGCTTGGTGTAGGGCGTCTCGCCGCAGCCCGAGCAGGCGCCGCTGAACTCCAGCAGCGGGCGCTGGAACTGGCTGCCCTGAACGGTGAACTTGCTGCCCGCGTTCTCCTTGTCCTGGACGTTCTCGATGGCGAAGGTCCAGTTGTCGATCTCGCCGTCCTGAGTGGCGATGGGCTTCATCTCCAGGGCGCTGGCGGGGCAGATGTCCGCGCAGTTCCCGCAGCCCATGCAGTCCAGCGGATCGACCTGTATCTTGTACTTGTAGCCGGCGTCCTTGAGGGCCTTACCCTTGCAGTCGACGGCGCCGAACCCCTCGGGAGCCGCGGCCTGCTCGTCCGCGTCCAGCAGGAAGGGGCGGATCGAGGCGTGCGGGCACACCATGGCGCACTGGTTGCACTGGATGCACTTTTCGCTCTTCCACTCGGGCACGTTCACGGCGACGCCGCGCTTCTCGAAGGCTGCGGTCCCGGACGGGAAGCTGCCGTCCTCGCGGCCGACGAAGGCGCTCACGGGCAGGCTGTCGCCCTCCTGCGCGTTGATCGTGGCGCACTGCTCCGACGCGAACTCCGGGACCTCCGAGGGCATCCCACGCTTCTCCACCGTCTTGTCCGGGGCCTCGAGCCAGGACGCCGGGATCTTGATCTCGATGATGTTGTCCAGCCCGGTGTCGACCGCGGCGTGGTTCATCTTCACGACGTTCTCGCCCTTCTTGCCGTAGGACTTCTCGATGGCGTCCTTCATGTACTTCACGGCGTCCTCGATCGGGATGACGTTCGCCAGCTTGAAGAACGCGGACTGCATGATCGTGTTGGTGCGGTTGCCGAGCCCCAGCTTCTCCGCCTCGTCCACGGCGTTGATGACGTAGAACTTCGCTTCCTGCTTTGCGAGCTGGCGCTTGAGCTTGGCGGGAAGGTGCTCCTCGAGCTGCTCGAGCGTCGTCCACTGCGTGTTGAGCAGGAACGTCCCGCCCTTCTTGAGCCCGGCCGCGACGTTGTATTGATGGACGTATTCCTGCTTGTGGCAGGCGATGAAGTTGGCCGCGTCGATGAGATAGGTGGACTTGATCGGGGACCTGCCGAAGCGCAGGTGCGACACCGTGATGCCGCCGGACTTCTTGGAGTCGTAGGCAAAGTAGCCCTGGGCGTAGAGATCCGTGTGGTCGCCGATGATCTTGATGGAGTTCTTGTTGGCCCCGACGGTGCCGTCGGAGCCCAGCCCCCAGAACTTGCAGCAGACCGTTCCCTCGGCCGCGGCCTCGACGTCCTCCAGAACGGGCAGGGAGCTGTCGCTGACGTCGTCGACGATGCCGATGGTGAAGCGGTTGCGGGGCTCGTAGAGCTCGAGGTTGTCGAATACGGTCTTGATGTGGCTGGGGGTCGTGTCCTTGG
>NZ_CAUUGJ010000039.1:0-19112 GCF_963544685.1 uncultured Fretibacterium sp.
GGCATGGCCCCGGCTTAGGACCTCGAGCGCCGTCCCGATCAGGATCGCCAGCGGCGGCATGCAGGGCGCGATGTAGGGGATCAGCTTGGAGCTCGAGAGCGAGAAGAAGAGGAACGGGGCCGCGAACCAGACCCCCAGGAAGAGCCCGAAGAAGCGGGAGAGCAGCCCCCACTTCCCGCGCGCGGCGTGCAGGGCCTCCAGCAGCATCCCCGTCCAGGGGACGAGGGCGGCCAGGAGGACGGGGACGAAGAACCAGAACGGCTGGTGGCGGTCGTGCACACTGGTCAGGTACCGCAGCAGATGCTCCCGGACGAAGAAGAAGTCGAAGAAGTCGGGGTTGGCGCGGCAAACCGCCCAGAACCACGGCACCGTGAGCGCGAAGTAGAGGGCGATCCCCAGGAGGGGAAATATCCTCGGCAGGTCCCGCCAGCGCCGGGCGAAGAGCAGGTGCAGGACGGCGATCCCCCCGGGGAGTACCACGCCGACCAGCCCCTTGGAGAGGGTCGCCAGGGCCATTCCCGCGTAGAAGAGGAGCAGCCACAGGCCCCCTCGGGGCCGTTCCCCGTCCGCGAGCCACATCCCGTAGCCGAACAGCGCCGCCGTGAAGAAGAACGACAGCGTCATGTCGATGATGTTGAGGCGGGACACGCCGAACCACAGCAGGGTCCCCGCCAGGACCAGGGCGGAGTATCCCCCGGCCCGGGCGCTGCCCGTCATCCTCCGGGCGAGGAGAAACGTCAGCAGGCACCCGCCCAGCCCGCAGAGCGCCGGGACCAGCCGCGCGGCGAACTCGCTCTGCCCCAGGAGGGAAAAGGCTCCCGCGGTCAGCCAGTAGTGCAGCACGGGCTTCTCGAAGTACTTGGCGTAGTTGAGCCTGGGGGTCACGAAATCCCCGGACTCGAGCATCTCGCGCGGGATCTCCGAGTAGCGTCCCTCGTCGGGATCGATCAGGCCGTAGGAGCCCAGGTTCCAGAAGTACACGCACAATACCAGCAGCGCTATCGGGACCGAAAGGGCCCACAAGCGCCGCCCATCCGGAGCCGTCATCGTTCCTCGAAGCCCTCCAGGGTCCTGCGGACGGACTCCTTCAGGGAGACCCTGGGGGTCCACCCCAGCAGGTCCCGTATCTTGTCCACGCAGGGCACGCGGTTGCGCATGTCGTCGTACCCGTTGCGGTAGTAGCTCTCCGCCGGAACGGAGACGACCCGGACCCCGTCCGTCCGGCCCGCGAAGCGGGGCATCTCCCGCATCGTGCCGAGGATCGTCTCCGCCAGCTCGCGGATCGAGACGTTGTTGGACGGGTTGCCGATGTTGAAGATCTGCCCGTCGGCGCGCCCGCCCTCGTTGCGCAGGATGGCGGCGAGGGCGTCCGTCCCGTCGCCGATCCAGGTGAAGCTGCGGCGCTGCTCCCCCCCGCCGACGAGCGTCACCTCGCCGCGGTACAGGATGTCGTGGACGATCTGCGTGATGGAGCGGGCCCGGCGCTCGCGCGCGTCCTCCAGGGTGTCCAGCCGGGGCCCGACCCAGTTGAACGGGCGGAATATCGTGTAGCGCAGCCCCCGCTCCTGCCCGTAGGCCGCAATGACGCGGTCGAGCATCTGCTTGCCGCAGCTGTAGATCCAGCGCATCCTGCCGATGGGCCCCACGATCAGGGGGCTCTCGTCCTCCAGAAGCAGGTTGTCGCTGGACAGCCCGTAGACCTCGGAGGTCGAGGGGAAGACCACGCGCTTGCCGTGCTTCACGCAGAGCCGGACGATCTTGAGGTTCTGCTCGAAGTCCAGCTCGAAGGTCCAGAGCGGGTGGCTGAGGTAGTAGGCGGGCTTCGCCACCCCCGCGAACGGCAGGACGACGTCACAGGCCGCCACCTGCTCCTCCAGCCACGCGTCGTCCACGAAGATGTCGCCTCGGCGGAACGAAAACCGTTCCCGCCCGGAGAAGCACTCCAGGTTATCTCCCTTTATGTCGAACGCGACGACCTCGTCGTCCGAGGCGTCCAGAATTTTTTCGGTCAGGTGGCTCCCGATGAAGCCGTTCGCCCCCAGCAAAAGTATCCGCATTACCGCTCAACCTCCAAAGCATTCGAGCCGGAACATTCGAGCGCCTGCGCCCGCGGCGCATTTTACGAGACATTATGGAAACGCTAATTTAATCCATGCAGCACCCCGGTGGTACCCCAGCTTGCCTGTTTTGAAGAGGAAGCTTGCCGGGGCCGCCGCTATCCCCAGAGGGGAGCCTTCCGGCAGCCACTCGCTTCGCTTGCGGGCCGGTCAGTCTCACGATAGCGGCGTGGGGGCATTAAGCAGACGACCGGCGAGTGGAGCGAGCCGTGTCGGTCGCTTAGTTTCTTCACCAGGGGGCAAAGCCCCCATGTTAATTTTTAAGGAAGCGCTGTAGACTTTTGCCTATAGATGTCCTGCATATTTACTTTTTGGAAAATATGCGATTTTGTTTTAATCAGCGCTTCCATTATACAGCACGCCGCAGTACCCGGACGCGGCGTCCTTTTCCGTCCTCAGCGCGTCTCCCGAATCAGGGCCAGCATCTCCTCGGCCGACAGCCTGACCGCCGCGTCCGACTCCTCCAGCAGGCTCTCGGCCAGGTCCCGCTTCCAGGCGTGCAGGTCGACGATCCGTTCCTCGACGGTGTTCTTCGCCACGATGCGGTAGACCGTGACCGGCCGCTCCTGCCCGATGCGGTGCGCCCGGTCCGAGGCCTGCTCCTCCACCGCGGGGTTCCACCACGGGTCCATGTGGACGACGTAGTCCGCCGCCGTCAGGTTCAGGCCGGTCCCGCCCGCCTTGAGGCTGATCAGAAAACAGTCCCCCTCGCCGGCCTGGAACGCCGCGACGCGCCGACGCCTCTCGTCGGGCGGCGTCGCCCCGTCCAGGTACTGGTAGGGCACCCCCTCCCGCTCCAGGCAGTCCCTCAGGATCGCGAGGTGCCCGACGAACTGGCTGAACACCAGCGCCTTGTGCCCGCCCGAGCGCAGCTCCGCGAGGATATCCAGAAACGCCTCCTGCTTGGCCGAGGGCAGACGCAGCCCCGGCTCCACCAGCGAGGCGTTGCAGCAGGCCCGGCGCAGCTTCATCAGCTCCGCGAATATCCGGAGCCGGCGGTCCTCGGCCGCGCCCCCGTCCGCAAACGTGTCCACGGCCGCCCGGCGCAGGGCCTCGTAGAAGGCGAACTCCTCCTCCCGCATCTCCACCCTCAGGGTGATCTCCGTCTTGGAGGGCAGCTCCTCCAGGACCTGCTCCTTGGTCCGGCGCAGGATGAAGGGCTGGATCATCCTCCTGAGGCGCTGACGGGCCCCGCGGTCGCCGTCCCGCTCGATGGGGACCGCGAAGCGGCGGTTGAAGCTCTCGAACGAGCCCAGGTAGTGCGGGTTCAGGAATCGGAAGAGGCTCCACAGCTCGCTCAGGCGGTTCTCCACGGGGGTGCCCGTCGTCGCCACCCGGAAGGCCGCGTTCAGCTTCATCACCGCGCCGGACCGCTTCGTCCCCATGTTCTTGATCGCCTGCGCCTCGTCCAGGACGACGGTGCTCCACCGCACCTCCGCGAAGCGCTCCACCTCGTTCTGGAGGATGCCGTAGCTCGTGACGACGAGGTCCATCGGGCCCAGCTCCGCGAGCATCCGCTCCCGGTCGCCGTGGCGCAGCTCCAGGACGTTCAGGGTCGGGGCGAAGCGCGCGGACTCCGCCAGCCAGTTGGCGCAGACCGACGTGGGGGCGACCACCAGGGCGGGCCCCTCCGCCCCCCGGGCTACCAGCAGGGCCAGCGTCTGGATCGTCTTGCCCAGGCCCATGTCGTCCGCCAGGCAGGCGCCGGCCCCCCAGTGGGCCAGGCGCGAGAGCCACGCGAACCCCTCCGCCTGATACTCCCGGAGCTCCCCCCGGAAGGTGGGGGGCAGGACCGGGACGATGCGCTCCGCCTCCGCGACGCGGTCGAGCAGCGCCCGCCATTCGGGCCCGGCATCGACGCGGCCGGCCCCCTCGACCAGCTCCGCGGCCAGTCCTGCGGCCAGCGGCGCGACGCGGATCTCCTCCCCCCTCGCGTCGCCGAGCGATCCCAGGGCCTCCAGCCTGCGGCGGAACTCCCGCGTCAGGGCGAGGAACTCCCCATCGCCCAGCGGGATGAAGCGCCCGAGCCCGGACTTCATCCGCTCCAGGAGGGCCCTCATGTTCAGCACCAGGTCCTCCCGGACGCGGAGTTCCCCCGAGACCCCGAACCAGTCCCCGGCCTCGCGCACGGAGACGTTCAGGCTCCCATCCGAGACGACGGCGGCGACCCTCATGCTCTGGCCCTTGGGCCACTCCACCGTCACGGCGTCCCCCATCTCCCCGAGCTGCACCAGGAACTCCAGGGCCAGCTCGGCGTCCGGCAGCCGCCACTTCTCGTCCGCCGCCTGCTCCCCCTCCGCCAGGGCGGGGCACCGCTCCCGCAACAGCCGCAGCCCCTCCCGCTCCTCCCCCAGGTCGCGCTGCGCCTGCACGCGCCGTCCGTCCTGGGAACCGAAGAGGTTGGCCCCTCCGCGGCCCGGCCGGCACGGAGCGCTCCCGGGCCCCAGGGGGCGCACGACGGCGTCCACGTCCAGACCGTCCTGCGCGGGCTGAATCTGAACGCAGAGCCTGCCGTCGGCCTTCACCGTCTGGGCATCCGTCTCCAGCCCCTCGAGGTCGGAGTGGATCGTCACGACGGAGGCCAGGCTGCCCAGGGTCCTCAGCAGCGCGTCCCGGGCCGTCTTGGGGAGCTTCAGCCCGGATCGGCCCACGATCTGCGCCATGCGGAGGTGCCGGTCCTCGAAGCGCGTCGCCCGCAGCCGGTTGGGCCCGTCCGGGGAGAAGGCGAAGGACGTCGGCGCGTCCGGGTCGGGGAAGGGTGCGACCCTCAGCTCGTACCCCTCCCCGGCGTCCCGTACCGAGAGGCGCGGCTCGTCCTGGAACACCTCGACCCGCTCCCCCGTGCCCGCGCGGACCAGGAGCGGGTGTCCTGCCAGGGCGAAGACCGCCTGGGGCACGTCCAGGAAGTATTCCGTGCCGTAGAAGTCGCGCGACTCGCGGATCGCCGACGCGACGCGGTGGTCCTGGTCCGTCAGGCTCAGGACCGTGTCCGCCTTACGGTAAAGGCGCCTCAGGGCGACGTGCCGGCCCTTGCTCCAGCCCCTCTTCTGGAGCGTCTGCTCCACGGGCGTCACGGTCAGGGCACGGACCCTGCCCTTGGAGACGTTCCAGTCGATCTCCCAGACCAGGCGTCGGTTCGAACTCGTCCGGGCACGCTCGGGCGAGCCGCCGATTCCCTGCAGCTCGGAGAGGGAGCGCTCCCATTCGTCCTCCTTCCCCAGAAGCGCCCCCAACGGATGGGGCATCCCGGGCCGTTCGCCCTCTCCCCCGTAGATCTCCAGCAGTTCCCGCCTGAAGTAGTCCAGGCCCAGGTCGCCCAGGAGGCTGGCCACCGTCCCCGCGGTATCGGCCAGCGCGCGGTCCTCCTCCACGGGAAGGGTCCAGTGGGAGAAGAGCAGGGCGAAGAACGAGATCGGGCTCCAGGCGTGCCTTGGATCCTCGACATACGGCGTGTCCAGAAGCGAGTTATCGTACTCGTCGGTCCCCTCCTTACCTAAGGACAGGGCCCTCCACAGCAGGGACAGGATCACCTCCATGTTGCCCTCGGACCATTCGTAGCCCTTTTTGATATAGGAAGCGACCTTCTTCCGCGCCCCCCCCGCCTTGAAGAGGAGCACCGGATAGAGGATGGACGGCCAGGACACGAAGGCGGCCAAACGCTTGCCCGTGAGCCCGCGAAGCACCTTCAGGCCGGCCTCGTAGATCGCGATCACCTCCGCTTCGTCGCCGCGCTCGGTGAAGGCGATAAAAGCCCTGAGGGCGTAGGCATCGGGGTCCTCCTGCCCCGAGAGCACGGCCTGGGCCTCCTCCGCCCTCCCGTGCATGAACAGGCGCTCGGCAAAGCGGAACCTCATCCTCGGGGGGATCTCCCTCCCCCGGCAGTAGGCGAAGAAGGCGTCCGCCACCCTGCGGTAGACCTCCGGTTCCCCCATCGTGTTGTGGAGGAGCCCGAAAAACACGTGCTCACCGACCGCGGGCTCCAGCCCCATCAGGAAGTCCACGTCCAGCGGGTTCGCCGCGATGTCCGTCAGGGGATTGCAGGGGTGGTCCAGCCCGTAGCAATCCCCCATGGCCCCGTATTCTCGACCGATGAGACCTCGGTAGCGTCCGGCGTCGCCCTCGTAGATGGCGTTCCGGTAGGATCGATAAACGTGGGACAGGGAGGGCATGTAGAAATGGCCGGCCTCCTCGCGGGAAAAGCCCATCGTCTCGTCGATGGCCCGATCGAAGGTCCGGAACTCCCCGAGGGCCAGGGCCTCCCGGGCGAGGGGCTCGGCCAGCAGGCGGTCGAGGTACCAGTACACCGTGTTCCGAACCGGTATGGTATCGGTCAGCCCCGTGTCCCGCCAACGCTCCAGGAAGGGGAGGATGGAGACTTTGACGCCCCACTGAATCCCCAGGGGCGTGTAAATGGCGGACGCGTTGAGGCACTTCATCAGATTGCTCACAGCAACGGGGACGTAGAGCACGGCCAGGAAGCGGCAGAGCTTCCGTTCCAGGTCCGGGAGGGTCCTGTAGGACTCCAGCAGCCGGGAGCGCTTTTCCTCGTCAAACACGCGCAACACCCTTTATTTCTAAATTTGTCTGAAAAACCTCGCGGCGCTTCCGCCGCCTTCGGCCTTTTATTATAGATGATGGCGTGCCGACCGTGAAAGGCGGATATCGGCGGATATGAAAGGCCCATCCGCCTCGAGGCGGATGGGCTCGATGATGATAGGGGTAGGCTTTTGGCCGGAGTTTTTTTTGCGTGGAACCGGGTCAGGGCCGGGCGTCCGGGTTCGAGGCGAGGCAGGCCATCCTGTCGACCTCCTTCACGTAGACCATCCTGACGTTTGTGCGGTAGACCTCGCTCAGCAGGTCCTCCCGCAGGATCTCGTCCGTGCCGCCCACCCTCAGGGCGCCGGAACGGTCGAGCAGGGCCACCGTGTCGTTCAGCATGATCGCGTGGTCCGGCGTGTGCGTGGTCATGATGACCGCGTATCCCTCCGAGGCGAGCCTCCGGATCATCCCGATGACGCGCATCTGGTTCCCGAAGTCGAGCGCGGAGGTCGGCTCGTCCATCATGACGACGCGGGGGCTCTGGACCATGACCCGGGCAATGGAGGCCTGCTGCCGTTCCCCTCCGCTGATCTCCGTGCAGGGGCTGCCGGAGAGGTGTGCGATGCCCATGGCCTCGATGGCGGCGTCGGCCATCTCGTAGTCCCGCCTGCCCGGCTTCGCCAGAACCCCGATGTACGGGGCCCTCCCCATCACCACGAAGTCGCGCACGGTGTAGCCGTACACGAACGCCTGGTTCTGCGGGACGTAGCCCACGATCTTTGCGATATCCCGGGCGCGCAGCGCCCTCTGGGACCTGCCGTCCAGAAAAATCTCCCCCGTCCGCGGCCTCAGCAGGCCCGCGAGGCAGTTGAGGAGCGTCGATTTCCCGGACCCGTTGGGGCCGATGACGGACAGGACCTGCCCCTGACGAAGGGAGAACGAGACGTCGTGAAAGACCTCGCGCCGGCCGTAGGCGAACGATGCTTCCCGGACCTCCAGCACGCTCATTTCACGCTCCGCCTCTGCCGGTACAGCATGGTGACGAAGATGGGGGCTCCGACGAGCCCCGTGAGGATGCTCAGGGGGATCTCCACCCCCGCGAGGGAGCGCGCGGCGGTATCGACGACGATCAGGAAAAGGGCCCCCATGAGGGCCGCGATCGGCGTCAGCCTTACGCTGTCGGGGCCGGCAACGAGCCTTCCGAAGTAGGGGATCACCAGCCCGACCCAGGCGATGGTCCCCGACAGGCAGACCGCGCAGCTCGTCAGCATCGTGGCGCAGGCCACGGTGACCCCGCGCACCGCCGCGACGTTGACGCCCAGGGAGCGGGCCTCGCCGTCGCCCAGCGAGAGCAGGTTGAACTGCCAGCGCATGGCGAACAGCACCGCCATGGCGACGGCCATGCCCGGAAGGACCGGAAGGAGCTTCTGAAAGGTCATGTCGGAAAGGCTTCCCAGCTCCCAGTAGGTTATCGAGGGAAGCTGCGTCTCCGTGTCCATGGCGTACTTCAGCATCCCGAGCACGGAGCGCATGACGCCGGAAACGATCACCCCGGACAGGACCAGGATGGCGCTCGAATCGCTCCTGAAGAAGCGCGTGATGAGGGTCGCGACGACCACGGACAGAATGCCGCCGCACAGGGCCGAGGCCTGCACGAAGAACGACCCCGCCCCGAGGAGGATGGCGGCGGCGGCCCCGACGCAGGAGCCCTGGAAGACCCCGAGCAGCTCGGGGGCCGCAAGCTGATTCTTGAAGATGCTCTGATAGGTCGCCCCGGAGACCGCGAGGCAGCTCCCGACGAGGAGGGCCGCCGCGAGGCGGGGCAGACGGATCAGAAGGACCACCTTCTCGACGGTCGGGCCCCAGGTGGGCTCCATCGGAACCCACCTGGAGACGATCACCCGGAACACGTCCCGGACGCTGACGACATAGCGCCCGGCGCAGAGGGCTCCCACCCCCGCCGCCGCGGTGAGCACCGCGAGGATCGCGAGGGCCGGAACCTTTCCGTTCCGCGTCATTGAGGGTCGAGTCCCGCGAGCATCCGCCGCGCCTCGTCCTCCGTCATGTCGTAGTCGTAGAAAGTCTTGTAGAACTTTCGAACCTCCGCGTTCATATCGACGTCCTTGAATTTGTCGGGGTGCAGCAGCTGGGCGACCCAGAGGACCTGCAGGGCCTCCTCGCAGCTGTAGCGGCTCCAGAGGAAGGTCCCCACCGGGTTGGGATAGATCCTGCCCTCCCGGACGGCCCGGAGCGCCGACCACTCGGGGGCCTTGCGGAGCTGCTCGATGACGGGTCCGGCCTTGCGGGTTGCGACGATGATGGTGTCGGGGTCGGCGTTCAGGAGCTCCTCCATCGTGACGGAACCCTGGTTCTTGTCCGTGATGTGGGCGATGGCGTTGATGCCCCCCGCCGCCTCGATCCACTCGGTGCAGATGCTGACCCTGCCGTCGGTCTCAAGGGGGTTCGAGCCGCGGATCTGATAGACCTTCGGCCGGTCCGAGTCCTTCAGGCCGGCGAGCCGTTCCCCGATCAGCTTGAGGTTCCCGTCGAAGTAGCGGATGAACGCCTCCGCCCTCTCCTCCGCGTCGCCGCCCAGGGTCCGGGCCGTGACGCGCACGGTCTCCTTGAGCCCCTCGAAGTCGCGGAAGGTCACCAGGACCGTCGTGACGCCGGCATTGCGCAGCACCTCGGCATCCTTGGCACTGGAGGTGATGACCACGTCGGCGTTCGCCTTCAGTACCTCCTCGGTGTTGAAGTTCCCGGAGCCCGAGGATATCGCGTAGGGCTTGATCTCCCCGATCCTGGGATAGACCTGGGCGAACCACGGCAGCTCCTTGATGATCGACGTCGTCCCGACGAGCTTGTCCGCCCCGCCCAGGAGGAGGACCACCTGGTTGTTGGCGTGCCACAGGTCGATCACGGTCTTGACGTCCTTGGGCAGGACGACCTCGGTTCCCCCCATATCCACGATGCGGCGCGTCTCCTCGGCCGCGAAAAGCGGCGAGACGCCCAAAAACGCCAGGAATATCCCGAGAATCAACGCGGAGGAAAACAACCGGACTTGCTTCACCTCGAACACCTCTTTCATTCGATATAAACCCCTTTTGACACGAACTCCACCTCTGCGGCGCCTGCCGCTCCGGGGCCCGATCCCGAGGCGGCGAGCGGCGGATCGCCCATTCGTGGGGACTCCCCCTCTTGGGGCCGCCCCTATTGTAACCGTATTCTTTCAAAAAATCATTCGCTTTGGAAAAATATCGATTCGCTCCATGAGGCCTTCCTGATGAAGCCCCTCGCATCGGGGTTTGCTGCGGAAGTTGAGTTGTCAATGCGGGTTTCCTATAATTGGAGCAGGCCTCGCGAACCTCCCGGCAACCGGCGGCTCGATCCCTGGTGAGAAAATCTGTGGGTACTTCAGCCGGCCAGGCGTTCGTAAGGGGTTTCGGACCTCCCCGCATCACGATGTCCAGGGGGGCAGGAAAGGCCAGGACTTTTCGTCGGCGGGGAGACGAGGATGAGAGGATGACTGCCATGAGAGACGACAGGGGGGCGCCCCAAAAAATCCAGGTCCGCGGCGCGCGGGTGCACAACCTGAAGAACATCGACGTGGATGTTCCGCTGAATAAAATTGTAGGGATAGCCGGGGTGTCGGGGTCCGGCAAGTCCTCGCTGGCCCTCGGCGTCCTGTACGCGGAGGGCTCCCGGCGCTATCTGGACGCCCTGTCCGCCTACACGAGGAGGAGGATGACGCAGGCGGCAAAGGCGGACGTGGACGAGGTCCTTTACGTCCCGGCGTCCCTGGCCCTGCATCAAAGGCCGGGCGTCCCCGGCATCCGTTCCACCTTCGGCACGGGGACGGAGCTGCTGAACGGCATCCGCCTGATGTTCTCCCGCCTTGCGAACCACGTGTGTCCCAACGGCCACCGCCTGGAGCCGACCCTGGCCGTCGCGGCGGAGCGGGAGCTGACGTGCCCGACTTGCGGCGAGCGTTTTTATGCGCCCTCGGCCGAGGAACTGGCCTTCAACAGCCAGGGGGCCTGCAGAAGCTGCGGCGGAACGGGGACGGTGCGGACCGTCGACGAATCCACCCTTGTCCCCGACGAATCCCTGACCATCGACGAGGGTGCGGTGGCCCCCTGGAACAGCCTGATGTGGTCCCTCATGACGGACGTCTGCCGGGCGATGGGCGTGAGAACGGACGTGCCCTTCAGGGACCTGACGGACGGGGAGAAGGACATCGTCTACCACGGCCCCGCCGAGAAGAAGCATATCCTGTACAAGGCGAAGAGCTCCAACGTGGCGGGGGAGATGGACTTCACCTACTACAACGCCGTCTACACCGTCGAAAACGCGCTCGCGAAGGTGAAGGACGAAAAGGGCATGAAGCGGGTGGAGAAGTTTCTGAAGGAGGCCGTCTGCCCCGAGTGCGGCGGAACGCGCCTGTCGGAGGCCGCGAGGGCACCGAGGCTGCGCGGCGTCTCCCTCGACGGGGTCTGCCGGCTGCCCCTGTCGGAGCTCGTCGAATGGGTGAACGGCGTCCCCGGCTCGCTGCCGGAGGAGATGCGGCCCATGGCGGACAGCATCTGCGAGTCGTTCCACACCGTGGCAAGGCGCTTGAGGGACCTGGGGCTCTCCTACCTGTCCCTCGACCGGGCGGCCTCCACGCTCTCCACGGGGGAGCGCCAGAGGATGCAGCTTGCCCGCGCGGTGCGGAACAGGACGACGGGCGTGCTGTACGTCCTCGACGAGCCGTCCGTCGGGCTGCACCCGTCGAACATCGTGGGCCTGAACGGCGTCATGCACGATCTGGTGGCGGACGGCAACTCCGTCCTGCTCGTCGATCACGATACGCAGATCCTGAGGGAGGCGGACTGGCTGATCGAGATGGGGCCGCAGGCGGGCGCCGACGGCGGACGGGTGATCGCGGAGGGGACGATCGACGATATCGTGGGGAACGAGAACTCGCAGATCGGCCCTTTTCTGTCGGGGGCAGCCGGTCTCGCAGGGGAGGGCCGCACCGATGGCCGGACGTTCGAGGAGGGGCGGATACGCCTCTCCACCGCGCGGATACACACCGTAAAGCCGCTCGAGGTCGAACTGCCCAAGGGAAGGCTGACGGTCGTGACGGGCGTCTCCGGCTCCGGCAAGACGACGATGGTGCTCGAGAGCCTCGTCCCGGCGCTGGAGGCGGCGACGCAGGGGAGGAGGCTGCCGGAGCACGTGCTTGCGGTCGACGCCCCGGGGATCGGCCGCGTCAAGCTGATCGATGCCGCGCCCATAGGGATCAACATCCGTTCCACCGTTGCGACCTACGCCAACCTCCACGACGAGCTCCGCAGGATATACGCCCGAACGGAGGATGCGAGGCGGCGCGGCTTCAAGGCCGGAGATTTTTCCTACAACACCGGGGACCTGCGCTGTCCCGTGTGCGACGGCACCGGATCGATCAGCCTCGACGTGCAGTTTCTGCCGGACGTGGACATTCCCTGCCCGGACTGCCGGGGATCGCGGTACGCGAGGGCGGCCTACGGCGTGAGGCACACGAATAGGGCGGGCGAGGCCCGCTCTCTGCCGGAACTTATGGACATGGACGTGAATGCCGCCCTGGATTTCTGCCGGGATATGAAAAACGTCTTTCCGAAGCTGAGGGTGCTGCAAAGCCTGGGCCTCGGGTATTTGACGCTTGGCGAGGAGACGCCCGGCCTCTCCGGCGGAGAGGCCCAGAGGCTGAAGCTGGCGGGCGAGATGGGCAGGGCGCAGTCCGACTCCCTGTTCGTCTTCGACGAGCCCACGATCGGGCTGCATCCCCTGGACGTCCGGACGCTGCTTGGCGTGTTCCGGGCGCTCCTGGACAACGGGGCGACGGTCATTGTCATCGAACACGATCTGGACGTTATCCGCAGCGCGGACTACATCGTCGACATGGGGCCCGGCGGGGGGGAGGACGGCGGTAGAATCGTGGCCCGCGGAACGCCTCGCGAGATCAAGGATTGCGAGGCAAGCATAACCGGAAGGTTCCTGTGAGAAAAACGGGGCTCTGACCCGCAGGAACCCGAGTATCTGCATAGAGCGCATAAAGATATAGGGGTCCTCCAGTTGGGGACCACTATAATACATATTGCTTGAGTTTACGATTGAGCCCCAAACTCCGACTAGCTACCTCTATAGAGTGGCCGAGAGACTTTACTTTGCACAATATGGGAATAACCCCCTCACCCTTTTCTGAAATATATAGATTGCCAAGCCAAATGCAACAGCCCAAATTCACAGGTTGCGACAGTTTCAAGAGGGATTGAGCGCATGATTGTATAAGCCAGGCTGACTTTGATTTTGCACCCGCTAGGCGCGGCAAAAAACGTTTGAGGCCTTTCTTTGCCGCACGCTGAAAATTTTGGGTGCCCCTGCCGGATTGACAGCTCCGTCGAGTTATTATAAACTAATTTTAATTAAATTAATCAATAGGGAACTATATTTTACTAAGCTTTTGTGCCGTGAGACATGAGACTTGTCGTCGAGGAATGGGAGGTCCAGGAATGGAAGCTCCGAGGTGAGCCCGGGTGTTCTGCGGCGGGCACGATTGGGGAGCTGCCGGAAGCGTCTCCGGGAAGAGCGGTTCGAGGAGGGGGACACATGAACGAAGTTGCGAAAGGAACGAAGGCTTTCGAGATGCGGGGGACGGCGGTGCCGGGACTTTCCGGGGGGAGAAGCCTGAGGGCGGAGAAATCCGGAGGGGTGCGCAAGGCCACGCTTGTGGATGCAGGAATTTCCTTTGGCTTCCTCATCTTCGTGATGTCCGTCAGCCTCGTCAAATTCAAGCTGGATCCGCACATCCCCATGTTTCTCGGCGTGATGGCGGCCGCGGTCATGGGATTGCGCCTGGGCTACAGTTGGAGCACCCTCGAGAAGGCGATGATCCGGGGCATCTCTCAGGCGATGCAGTCGATCATCATCCTGGCCATCATCGGGATGCTCATCGGCGTCTGGATCGTTTCGGGGGTCGTCCCCTCGATGATCCTCTATGGTCTGGACCTGATCTCGCCGAAAATTTTCCTGCCCGCAACCCTTCTGATCTGCTCCATCACCTCCGTTGCGACGGGGACGTCCTGGGGAACTGCGGGGACGATGGGCGTTGCCCTCATGGGCATCGCGATGGGGCTCGAGATCCCGCTGCCTCTGGCGGCAGGGGCGATCATCTCCGGGGCATACTTCGGCGACAAGATGTCCCCCCTCTCCGATACGACGAACCTGGCCCCCGCCATGGCGGGAACGGATGTCTTCACGCATGTCAAGGCGATGATCCCCTCTACGGCCGCGGCTTATCTTATCGCTCTCGTCCTGTTCGCCTATATGGGGCGAAATTATGGGAACACCGAGACCAGCCTGGAGAGCATCCAGGTCATACGGGACGGAATTCTCGCCCAGTTTCGGGCCAGCCCCGTTCTGCTGGTCCCACCGTTCCTGGTCGTCCTCCTGGTCGCCTTCAAGATGCCTGCCATACCGGGAATCGTCATCGGCATTCTTTCCTCGGCCGTCTTGGCCCCTCTGTATCAGGGTGCCTCCCTAGGCGATATCCTGCGTTGTGCCCATTACGGCTACATCAGTAAAACGGGCGTCGAGGCCGTCGATACGCTCTTCACGAAAGGCGGCCTGGATGGAATGCTCTTCTCCATCTCCCTGACGATCATCGCCATGATGTTCGGCGGGATCATGGAGGAGACGGGACAGCTGGAGACGGTCGTCAAAGCCATATTGAAGAAGGTGAGGACGTACACCGGGCTCGTCACCGCCACGGAGGCGACGTGCCTGTTCAGCAACATGACCATGCCGGAGCAGTACATCTCCATCGTGGTCCCGGGACGCATGTATGCCCAGACCTACCGCGAAAAGGGGCTGCATCCGTCGCAGCTCTCCAACGCTCTGGAGAGCATGGGCACCGTCTCCGGCGCCCTGATCCCGTGGAATACGTGCGGTGCCTTCATGACCAATGCCCTGGGCGTTCCCACGGCCCTCTACTTCAAATATTGCTTTTTCAATCTGGCCATGCCCATCGTCGTCATCGTGATGACTTTCCTCAAAATGAACATTCGCTGCATGACGGAGGAGGAAAAGGAGCGTCTGGCGGAGACGGGGCGCTGCTGAACGAATTACCGGAAAACAAACGCTTCGGCTGGGTGAGGCCGGTTGACTTTCTTTCCGTGCGGTCCGAGGGCGAAAGCCGTGAGCTGTGTCCGGAAAGCGGGTATATGATTCGTGTTTTTTGACGGACGAGGGGGCCTGAGGCAGGCTGGAGTGCTGGCGGCGGTCGGCCCCTCACGCCATGTGCACCCGCCAGGCCAGGGCGTCGCAGTGCCACGGGCTGCCCCCGGCGGAGACGTGCGGTATTTTCCCGTTATTTTCCGTTCTCGAACTTGCAGTAATGCGTTACAATTTTCACTAAGGAAACGTGGACTAAATCAGTGCTTCCTATGGCTCCCGATATGGGGGTAAGAGTGTCGAATAAAACTTTAACGGCAACCATGAGGTGCTGCTACGCTGACTACGGATGGAAATCTGCCTCATTGGGGCGGCAACGGCGTACTGCCGCCAGTCTGGCCGGGGGAATCGGGTGGCAGTCCAAGGCGCTCCCCTTATCGAGTGACTCTGACGGAGTTTACAGAGCGGTTTGCGGCGTCCCCGGAACGGACAGCGATTTTGGGTGGTCTGCTGTGCTTTCGCAAAAAATTACATGAACTGGGCATGGTCTCCGGATTTCAGTGGTTGGACGGCAGTTTTTTGGAGCGGATTGAGCTTCTGGAATGCCGCCCTCCGCGAGATCTGGATGTTGTGACGTTTTTCGATATGCCGAGCGGGGAGAATCAAAAGTCGCTGGCTCAAAAGGCTGCGCAGCTTTTTGAGCCCGGATTTCTGAAAAAGACCTATGCCGTTGACGGTTACTTCTGTGAGTTGGGGGGCCCTGTCGATGCGTACCAGATTCGTCGCATCGCCTATTGGTACAGTATGTGGTCGCATCGTCGTGACAGCCTCTGGAAAGGGTTTGTCCAGGTTGACCTGGACCCATCCCAAGACGGTCTTGCGCAAAAGATTTTGACTGCAAACGGAGGTGTGCGGCATGAATGACCAGCGCCTTTCCGTCGTCTCCGAGATCCATGAGTTGGAAGAACTACTCGGTGCGATTCCTGAGGAAAACGTGATTGAGCGGATGAGCCTGGAGGCGCGTCTGCAAGCCTCCAGGGAACTTTTGGACGGCTTGCCGCAGGAAAGCGAGGTCCCCAAGGCCCGGCTCACCTTCAGAGGAAGACCGGTCCTTGGCCAGCACGGCATAACCGCGGACTTTGGGGCAAGGGCTGTGGGGGCTTTTTCGGACGCGTTTGCCACGATTGCAGCGGGGTTGACCGAGGGGCTGCAGGCTATGGGGCCGATCCCCAATCGGGACCGCAATCAGCTGTTGCTCACCGGCACCGCCGTCGGCTCGTTCGGCTTTGAATTTTCGCTTCCCATGTGCCAGGAAACGCTGTTTCCCGATTGTGAAAATGCCAGGGAAGCCATGCTAAAAATCGAAGAGCTTTTTCGGCTCTCGGCAGAGGGCAGCGACGACGATATTGCCGAGGTGATCGCTGAGATCCACCCCAGGGCCGTTAAAAAAGTGTTCGAGTTTCTTGACCTTCTGGTTCAGCAGCAGGCCTGGTGCGGTTTGGAGTTCGGCAGCCGGAGCTTTCGCTATGAGAATTGCGAGCAGCTCAGGAAATCGTCCTTCCGGCTGAGGGACGAGAATATCCAGGAACGAGAGGAAAGCTGCCGGGGAGAGTTTCAAGGCGTCCTCCCCGCGGGAAGAACGTTTGAATTCCTGTTGCGCGATCAGGAGGGGCTGATCCGCGGAAAAATCGATGAGACTGCCGGCGACCCCGATATTTTGAATCGCCGATGGCTCCATACCCCGGTGATCCTGACCCTGAAGGTCATGCAGGTGGGACAGGGACAACCGCGGTCCACCTTGATGTCCCTGGACGACGTAACGGCTGACGACTCTGCAGCGCTGTGAACGGAACAAGATTTGCCTGAGGTGGGGCGTATCGGGCCTCAACCCTGTTTTTCTGCCCCACGGTCGGCCCCTCACGCCATGTGCACCCGCCAGGCCAGGGCGTCGCAGTGCCACGGGCTGCCCCCGGCGGAGACATGCGCCTCCACGGCGTCGGGCGTGCCCGCCGGGATGGGGACGACGAGGCGCGTCACGCCCAGGGGGGCGAAGAGCCCGTTCAGCGCGGGCAGGCCGGGCCCCTGCAGGAAGCAGCCTTTTTTGTTGCGGAGCGTCTCCGTTACGGAGAACAGCCAGCGGTCGCGCAGGGACTCGGGGGTGAGCCAGACCCACTCCGCCTCCTCCGCGCCGCGCGGAAAATCCTCCTGGGGGAAGCAGTCCGGCCCCCTTCCCCGGTCGTCGAACACGGCCACGCGCCAGCCCCAGTCGTGCATGAAGGGGAGGAGGTCCCGGTCGTACCCCAGAACGGCCACCCGGTCGCCCCGGGCGCAGGTCATGACGAGGTCCAGGGGGAGGCCGCCCTTGGGAAAGGGGAAGAGCGCGGCGCAGGCCGCCGTCGCCGCCGCGAACTCCTGGGGGAACGGGGAGACGAGCAGCCGGGCCAGATGGGCCAGTCCGGTCCCGATGAGCTCCCCCGTGTGGGCCGGTCGGGCCGTGTGGGCCTCTTTCGTGGAGTCGGGGACAAAGCCGACGCCCCACCGCCCGTCCTCGGCCAGGACGTAACTGGCGTGCCACCCCATGATCAGGCGCACGACGGCGGAATCCCCCGCCCGGGGCACAGCGGCTGCGACGTCCTCGAAGAAACTCAATGGGATTCCCCCTCTCCGCCTTTTCGTTATCTTCCTTTTCGCTATCTTATCACCTTCTCCCGCTTTTTTTTGCGCGCCACTGCGGCGCTTGAATCGATGTTAAAATGGAGAAAAGGGACAATGAGGGAGATGTGCGGATGGACGCGGAGCGCCTGAGGAAGGACGAGGGGCCTGGAGCTGCGGTGGAGCCCTTGGAGCGGCAGTGGCATGAGCCGCTGTACCGTTACGCGGAGCTGCTCTCGGGTTGCATCTCCGCCCGGCTGACCGGGACGCGGGGGACGGAGGAGCTCTACGACCTGCATGTCCGCGACTGTCTCGAGTCCGTTCCTCTGCTGCCCACGTCGGGCTCCGTCGTCGACGTCGGGAGCGGCGGAGGGCTGCCGGGCGTGGTCTGGGCGATCTGCCGGCCCGATCTGCGGGTCGTGCTGCTGGACAGCGTGGCCAAGAAGTGCCGAGCCGTCGGGGAGATCGTCCGGGCCCTCGGGCTCCGGAACGTGGAGCTCCTCTGCCAGCGCAGCGAGGATACGGCGCGGACGCGGCGCGAGACCTTCGCCCTGGCTGCGGCCCGTGCCCTCGCCCGGGCCGGGGTTGCGGCGGAGTACCTGTCGCCGCTCGTCGCCGTGGGCGGCCGTCTTCTTGCCTTCAAGGGCCCGAAGGTCGGGGAGGAGCTCGGGGAGGTCCGCGGGCGCTGGGGCCGGCTGGGGCTCGCGGAGCCCGTCGTCCGTCCCTACGGACCGGAGGGGAGCAGCCGCTGCTTCGTGATATGGGAGAAGGCCGCTCACTGCCCCGCGGGCTACCCGCGCCGCGTGGGGGCGGCTTCGATGAAAGGCTGGTGGCTGTGATGCCGACGATCGTCGTGTCCAATCAGAAGGGTGGCGTGGGAAAGACGACCACCTGCATCAACTTGGCGGCCGAGCTGGGGCGTTGCGGCTACTCGGTTTTGGCCGTGGACATGGATCCCCAGGCCAACTGCACCAGCGGGCTCGGGGTCAACGCCTCGAACCTGAGCAAAAGCCTCTACAACGTCCTGTTGGGCGACATCCCCATGCGGGAGGCGATCCTGGGCACCGCGTGGGAGGGCATCTCCCTTCTGCCGTCGTCGCTGGACCTCGCCGGGGCGGAGATCGAGCTGGCCAGCACCATAAGCCGGGAGTCGAAGCTCAAGCGCCAGCTGGAACAGCTCGAGGGGTTCGACGTCGTGCTCGTCGACTGCCCCCCGTCCCTGGGCATCCTGACTCTCAACGCCCTGACGGCCTGCGACCGCCTGCTGGTCCCCATCCAGTGCGAGTATTACGCGCTGGAAGGGGTGGGGCAGCTCGTCCGCACGGTGGACCTGGTCCGAGATTCCCTGAACCCATCGCTCGAGGTCTCGGGGATCCTGCTCACCCTCTACGATTCCCGGACGCGCCTGGCCAACGAGGTGGCGGACGAGGTGCGGCGGCAGTTCGGCAGGGTCGTGTTCGACACGGTGGTGCCCCGCAACGTGAAGCTCTCGGAGGCTCCGAGCTACGGCGCTCCCATCGCCTATTATGAGGAGCACAGCACGGGTGCTCAGGCCTACGAATCCCTGGCCAGGGAGGTGATCCAGAGATGGCTGAGCGAAAGGCCCTAGGC
>NZ_CAUUGJ010000040.1:0-17858 GCF_963544685.1 uncultured Fretibacterium sp.
GTCCCTCTACCGGGGGAACGAGCTGGTCAAGAACTACAGCGTCGCGGTGGGGCGGAACCCGGGCAACAAGCGGCGGATCGGGGACAACCGCACGCCGGTGGGGCGGTTCCGGGTCCAGTCCATCGAGAACTCGCAGAGCTGGAAGCACGACTTCGGGGACGGGAACGGCGTGATCGACGGGGCCTACGGCCCGTGGTTCATCCGCCTGAATACGGGCTGGAAGGGGATCGGCATCCACGGCACGCACGACCCCGACTCGCGCGGGAGCATGGCCACCGAGGGCTGCATCCGCATGAGCAACGAGGAGGTCCGGGAGCTCAGACGCTACGCCTACAGGAACATGAGGGTCATCATCGAGGAATGATTACGGTTTCAGAGGACCATCGCGAAACGCCGGTGTCCGGTCGCCCCGTCTCCCTTCCCGGGGGTCTGCACTGCATCGATTTGCCTCAGCCCCTCCCCGGATTCCGGCGCTTCATCTCCGCGTGGCTGTTCACGGACCCCCTGGGGCGCCGCGTCCTGGTCGATCCCGGCCCCGCGGATACGATTCCCCTCCTGATCCGGGAGCTGGAGTCCCTGACGGACGGGATAGACCTCATCCTGCTGACCCACATCCACCTGGACCATTCGGGCGGGGTGGGGCGGCTCTGTGTCCGTTTTCCCGGGGCCAGGGTGCTGGCTCATCCACGGGCCTTCAGGCATCTGACGGACCCCGAGAAGCTCTGGCGCGCCTCGGTGGAGACCCTGGGCGACGTGGCCCGGACCTATGGTCCGCCTGCGCCGGTCGACGGGGCGGTCCTGATCGAAAAGGACGAGGCGGGGCTTGTCGAGGTCTTTCCGACGCCCGGCCATGCCCCGCATCACCTGGCCTTCCGCGTCTCCTGCGGGGACGCGCGCCTTCTCTTCGTCGGGGAGGCCGCGGGGCTGACGCTGCCGACGGAGTCCGGAGAGCTGTGGCTGCGCCCCACAACCCCACCCCGTTTCGACGCGGCCGCGGCCCTGGAGTCCTTGGATCGGGTCGCCTCGGTGCTTGTCGGGGACGAGCTGCTCTGCTACGCGCATTGGGGTGCGTACGACGACGCCCGAAAACGCGTGGCGCTTGCGCGGTCGCAGGTCTCCGAGTGGCTGGATATCGTCGCCGGGATGCGGAATCGTCCTCCCGAGGCGATTGCGGGGTACCTTCTGGAACACGATCCCCTGCTGAGGGCCTCCCTGCCGGAGGACCTCCTGGAGCGGGAGCGGCTGTTCATATCGGAAACAGCGTGCTGGGTTTTCTGGGCTTTCTGGCCGGGCCGGCGGAGGCTCATGAAGGCGGGAGAAAAGCGGCATCGGAGTGAGTGCGCCGCGGGACGCCGTCTGCTATGAGAGGCTGAAACTGGAGGTGAAGGGTATGTCTGCACGAAAGAAGTTCACGTGTGCGGCTCTTGCTTGTTTTCTTGCGCTGGGAGGCGCGGGAGAGACGGAGGCCGTTTCGGCCGCCCCGGACCGCTGGACGGTCTCGATAGGGAAACTGGACGTGATGGGGGCCGCCGACGTGCGCGTGACCGGCAGGCTGGAGCTGGACCGGCCGCGCTCGGCGGACCTGACCCTGGAGGGGTTCGTCAATGGGACGGTGGCGGTCCGCTTTGTGCCCCCCGAAGGGTCTGCGGAGGGAGCTCAACCCTGCGGACTGGAGCTGACGGGCAAGGTGCGGGCCGAGGACCTTCCCACGGCGGCGATCACGGCCCTGCGCTGCACGTTCGAGGGTAGGCCGGACGGCGTCACGGCCTCGCTGCCCGAGGATGGCCTGAGGCTTCGGGACATGTCCGGGTATCTGGTCCCCGAGGGGCCCAAGCCGGTTCCGGAGTTTGTCGAGGCCTCGGGCTCATCCCCGTCCCCGGACTCCGATTCGGCCTCCCGTGGGGAGGGCGGCTGTGACGTCGGCCTGACCTGGCCGGCCTTGCTGCTGCTGTGCCTGGCGAGGCCGCTGTTCCACAAAAAAAGCAGATGACCTCAGCGGGACGAAGAAGGGCGGGCTTGAAGCCCGCCCTTCTTCGTCCCGACGCGTCACCCGCCCAGGTAGGCCTCCCGGATCCGCGGGTCCCTCAGGAGCTCCTCCCCGCTGCCCTGGATGGAGACGGCCCCGGTCTCCAGCACGTAGGCCTTGTGCGCCACCTTCAGCGCCGCGAAGGCGTTCTGCTCCACCAGCAGGATGGTGCGTCCCTGGGCGTTGATCGTGCGGATGATGCCGAAGACCTCCTCGACCAGTATGGGCGCCAGCCCCAGGGAGGGCTCGTCCAGCATCAGGAGGTCCGGCCGGCTCATCAGGGCACGGGCCACCGCCAGCATCTGCTGCTCGCCGCCCGAGAGGGTCCCGCCCTTCTGTCTGCGGCGCTCCTTCAGGCGCGGGAACAGGCTGTAGCCGTACTCCATGTCCTCCGCTATTCCCGCCGCGTCGCTGCGCGAATAGGCCCCCAACCGGAGGTTCTCCTCCACCGTCAGGTGCGGAAGGATGCGGCGCCCCTCCGGGCTGAGCGCAATGCCCATCCCGACGCGCCCGTTCGTCGGCACGCCGGACAGGGGCACGGCGTTCCCGGTCCTGGGCGACGTGAAGTCCATCCGCGCCGCCGTGGCCTTCACCAGCCCCATGATCGCGCGGATCGTGCTGCTTTTGCCCGCGCCGTTGGCCCCTATCAGCGTGACGATCTCGCCGCGGGCGATGGACAGGGACACGTCCCGGACCGCGTGGATTCCGCCGTAGCGGACGTTCAGCTTCTCGATCTCGAGCATACCCGCCTCAGGCATTTCCGGCGCCCTCCTTTCCGGCATCAAATCTGGCTTCGCGTCCGGCATCGAGTCCGGCTCCGCGTCCGGCCTCGTGCATGGCCTCCGAGCCCAGATAGGCCTCGATGACCCTGGGGTTGGCCCGTATCTCCCCGGGCGTCCCGCAGGCGATGTGGACTCCCTGGTCCAGAACGTGGATGACGTCGCAGACGTTCATGACCACCTTCATGTCGTGTTCGATCAACAGGATCGTCAGCTGGAATTCGTCCCTCAGCCTCCGGATGAAGCGCATCAGCTCCTCGGACTCCTGGGGGTTCATGCCCGCCGCGGGCTCGTCCAGCAGCAGGAAGCGCGGCTCCGTCGCCAGGGCGCGCGCGATCTCGAGCCGCCTCTGGGCCCCGTAGGGCAGGGACGAGGCCGGCTCGTCGGCGTAGTCGTCCAGTCCCAGGCGCTTCAGCAGGCTCGCGGCACGCAGACGGATCTCCCCATCCTCGCGCAGGGAGTCCGGGAAGAGGAAGGGCAGCAGGGTCATCCACCACCGGGTCCTCTGGCGCACCCACGCCCCTACCATGACGTTCTGGAGCGCCGTCTCGTTTCCGAAGAGCCGGATGTTCTGGAAGGTGCGCGACAGGCCCGCCCGGCACACCGCGTGCGGGGTCAGGCCGGTCAGGCTTCGGCCCAGGAACTCCACGTGGCCCTCCGTCGGCCTGTAGAAGCCGCTGATGACGTTGAAGGCGGTGGTCTTTCCCGCGCCGTTCGGCCCGATCAGGCCGACGATCTGCCCCTCCTCGATGGAGAAGGACAGGCGGTTCACCGCGACGAGCCCGCCGAAGCGCAGCGTGACGTCCTTCACCTCCAGCATGGGGCCGGAGCGTTCGGCCGCCGGCCCGTCCGCGCCGTCCCCGCGGCGACGGTTCGGGGCCCGAAGGAGCCAGTTCCACGAGAACTCGCGCATCCCCATGATCCCCTCGCGCCGGAAGATGATGACGACGATCAGGAGCACGGAGAAGAGGACCATCCGCATCCCCGGGATGCCCGGGATGTGCAAGGAGCCCAGGGTGATGGGGTTCTCGACGAACCGCAGCCACTCCAGCATCGTCGTCACGAGGACGGAGCCGATCAGGGATCCGGTGATGGAGCCCAGTCCACCCACGACGACGATCATCAGCAGGCTGTAGGTCTGCGTGATCATGAACATGCGCGGGTCGATGGTGGTGACGAGGTTCCCCATCAGGGCGCCGCCGATCCCGCCGCCGAAGCAGCCCAGGGTGAAGGCGAGGACCCGCGTTCTGAAGGTGTCGACGCCCATCGTCCGGGCCGCTATTTCGTCGTCGCGCACCGCCCTCAGGATGTTTCCGAAGTTGCTGCGCATCATGCAGACCGTGCAGAACAGAAAGACGGCGAGGCAGCCGTAGCTCATCCAGAGCGTGGTGTGGGCGGGGATGCCCTTGAGTCCCAGGGACCCGTTGGTCAAAGGGGTGAGGTTGGTGATCAGGATGCGAATGATCTCGGCGAACCCCAGGGTCGCGATGCCCAGGTAGTCCCCGCCGAGCCGCAGCACGGGCAGGGCGATCAGCCAGCCGAAGAACGCGGCGATCAGCCCCGCGGCGAGGAGCGACACCAGAAACGGAGCCTGGAGGTTCAGGAGCCACGGGGCGATGGGCTCCAGGATCCACATGGCCTCCTTCTGAGCCGGGGAGAGGATCAGGAGCGCGGAGACGTAGGCGCCGATGGCCATGAACCCCGCGTGCCCCAGCGAGAACATTCCGGTCATGCCGTAGATGAGGTTCAGGCTCAGCCCCAGGATGCCGTTGATGGCGATCAGGTTGAGGATGCGCAGCTGATAGCCGTTCAGGCCCGTCGGGGCCCAGTTCAGGAAGAGCGCGAAGAGGGCGCAGGCTGCCAGGGTCAGGGCCCCGCCCAGGATGCCCCGCAGCGGCGTGTCCGGTCTCATATCTTCTCCTCCAGTCGCTCGCCCATCAGGCCCGTGGGGCGGAACAGCAGGATGGCGATCAGGAGCATGAAGGCGAAGGCGTCCTTGTAGCCGGAGAGGGTGGGGAAGAAGGCGACGGACATGATCTCGACGAACCCCAGGAGGATCCCCCC
Source organism: uncultured Fretibacterium sp. (assembly GCF_963544685.1). Classification (NCBI taxonomy): domain Bacteria; kingdom Thermotogati; phylum Synergistota; class Synergistia; order Synergistales; family Aminobacteriaceae; genus Fretibacterium; species uncultured Fretibacterium sp. Next base: position 4,870 of record NZ_CAUUGJ010000040.1, read on the forward strand.
GACCATGGCTCCGGGGATGGAGCCGATTCCGCCGAAGACGGCGGCGATGAACGCCTTGATGCCGGGAAAGAGCCCCATGAAGGGCTCGACCCGCGGATAGCGCAGCGCCCAGAGGATGCCCGCCACGGCGGCCAGGGCCGAGCCCAGGGCGAAGGTCAGGGCGATGATCCCGTCCACCGAGACGCCCATCAGGCGCGTGGTCTCGATATCGTGGGAGATGGCACGCATCGCCAGGCCCGGCTTGGTCCGGTAGACCATCCAGAGCAGCGCGCCCACCAGCAGGAACGAGATGACCGGGACCATCAGCCCCAGGGGGATGAGGCGCACCCCTCCGACCGGGATGGGCTTCATCAGGAGCGGCGGCTGGACGACGGGACGGGGCATCCCGGAGAACACCACGACCGCCAGGTTCTCGATGAGGAACGAGACGCCGATGGCGCTGATGAGCGCGGAGATGCGGGGGGCGCTGCGGAGGGGGCGGTAGGCGACGCGGTCCACCAGGAGCCCGCAGACCGTGGCGCCGAGGACGGCCAGGGCGACCCCGGCGGCCCAGGGCAGCTTGAAGACGACGGTGGCGAAGTAGACGAAGTAGGCCCCCAGCATGAAGATGTCGCCGTGCGCGAAGTTGATGAGCCGCAGGATGCCGTAGACCATCGTGTACCCCACCGCGACCAGCCCGTAGAGCGACCCCAGGCCAAGCGCGTTGATGAAATGCTGAACAAACATGTTCAGGCTCAACCCATACTCCCCCTTCTTTGCCGCTTCCTTCGGAAAATTCGGCAAGGACTTCGATGCTGCAGGATCGGCGATCGAAAATTATTGAAATTGCCCTTCATTATATAGCATTCCCTCGTCGATTTGGGCTCTTTATGGGGTGGGGTGAAAACGACGGCGACGGGACTTTCTGCGGGGTACGGCGGATGTCGAGACTCGCCCTTGGCCCGGCAATCCAGCGAATCAGGGCTCCCGGAGCGGCGAAGCGCCGCGCCCGTTCCGCCGGTACCGGATCGGGGAGACGCCGTAGCGTCGCTTGAAGGCGCTGCCGAAATTTCCGCTGTTGGAATAGCCGACGTCGGAGGCAATTTCCAAGACGGATTTATCCGTCTCGAGCAGCAGCGTCGCGGCCAGGCTCAGGCACAGGTTCCTGTGGTGGGTGTAAATCGGCTCTCCGAAGATATTTTTGAAGCCCTTCTTCATCGTGGTGGAGTTGACGGACAGCTCATGGGCGAGTTCAGCGATCGACGGAGGGTTGTCTATGCGCTCCATCAGGATTCCCGGAATCATTCTGATCCGCTCCAGCTCGAACGCGTCCCCGCCATTCCCCCCGTTTTCCTCGGCCGGCAATCCCCTGGCAATGATCCGCGACAGTATCTCCATAAACTTGCCCTCGAGGAACAAGCGCCTGGCCCGAGCCGGATAGTCGCAATTCAGCATCTGCAGAAAGGAGCCGGCCATGCACTGCGGCGCACGCAGCAGACGAGGCCCGCCTCCGTATCCGCCGCTCGCTCCGAGCGCCTCCGCCCACAACGCGCCGCCGTCCTCCCCGAGGAGGTCCGACAATATCCTCCCGGGGCCGCCGAAGGCGATGGTCCTGCTCGGCCTTCCGCCGCGAAAGACCATGCTGCCCCTGCAGCCCGACGGCGGCATCAGAAAGAGGTCCCCAGGCAAGACCATCCTGCCGCTGCTCTCGTCCAGGAGGTAGGAGCCGTCTGCGAGGTAGTCCATCCCCAGGGCGCCGCCGCCGAAATCGTAGGGGATGACGATGTCCGCCCTCGGCGAGATCTCGAGGATGTTCAGGCTCGCGCCGTGGAACAGGCTGTGGTTTTCCAGAAGGATCTCCGCAAATGGGGTAGATAAGGAGACAAGCCCATCCTCCGGGCCGTCCGCCTCCGAGACGTTCACGGGCCTCCCCGTCTCATGGATTGCCTCGAAAAACTCTATGTGATCCCTGAAGGTGACGCTGCAAGACCGTGCAATCATTATGGACTTTCCCCATACAGGCTTTCATTCCCGGCAAAGCCGTCCCCCACAAGCCATCGAACCTTTTGTCAGCACGCACAAACTGAAATATTATATCATTTCGAGAAAAATTTCCTTTCCCATGACAAAAATTTCCTCCCGCATAAGCCCTCGCCTGTTTGTGATGTCATACTGTTTCCATGACAGGCAGAGATGCCAAATCACCCCTGGGAGGTGCTTCCATTTGAAGAATATGAGAAACCGGCGCGGCGCGTTGAACTTCGTCATGCTCTTTCTTCTGGGTATCGTGCTGCTGGCGAACGGAGGTTGCGGCGGGAGCGGAAAGAGCGAAAGTTCGGCATCGCCCTTTGCGGGAGGGGTGGGGACGCCGGAGGACCCCTACCGGATCGCGACGGCGGGACAGCTCGCAAAGATCAGGGATTACCGGGACAAATCCTTCATCCTGATCTCGGACATCGACCTGTCGTCGTACGGCAACTGGGACCCGATCGGCACGTTCAACATGGCGAGCGACGACCCCGAAAAAAGTGAGGTCGCCAAATCCTCGCTTGCCTTCGTAGGCCGGTTCGACGGCGACGGGCACACGATCTCGAATCTGACCGTCAACCGCCCCGAGACCGTAGGCGTCGGGCTGTTCGGCTTCGTGATGGGCAATGCCGCTTCCCCGTCCATCCGGAACCTGACCGTCAGCAATGCGGACGTCAAAGGCGCTTGCATGGTTGGGGGCGTCGTCGGGGTGATCAACGGCGGGATAACCGGCATCAAGCTGACCGGCGGGAACAGGGTGGAAGGCTACATGGTCGGCGCCGTTGGCGGCATAGCGGGAATGGGGTACGGCGCCATCGAAAACTGCTCCGCCAACGCGAGCGTAATCTCCAACGGGAAGAACATGCAGGGGCTCGGCCTCATTTGCGGGGGCGGCAAGTGGCTGACCGTCCGCGCCTGCACGGCAGAGGGGAACGTCACGGCAAAGGGATTCGGGGCTTTTTCGGTAGGAGGGCTGGTCGGCTGCATCCAGGAATCGCCGGTCATGGAGAACTGCGCCGTAAAGGCGACCATCGATGCCTCGGACGAAAAGAGCTTCATGGTCGGCGGGTTGACGGGGCACGCCGGCAATTATGACAAGAGCAATCCCACCCTGATCCGAAACTGCTCTGCCGACGTCGACATCACGGTCTCGGCCTCGTCGAAGCGAGTCGGCGGGCTGATCGGCGGAAACCTCTTCGTGTCGGCATTCCTGGAGGAGCACCCGGGCCCCTCGCTCTATCGCATAACCGGCTGCGCCACATCCGGCTCCATCAAGGGAAACGCGAGCCAAGTCGGGAGCATCGCCGGATACGGCTACGATTGCTCCGTCACGGACTGCACGAGCACGCTCGTCTGGAGCGGCGGTGCGATCGAACAGGTTGGCCTGATGCACGGCGCGGGGGATACGCCCGACCCCATCGGCCTGGATTACTACGCGGGCGAATGAACGATCGTAAAATGAAAAGGTGAGGCCATGCGTGCCTGATCGCACCGGGAGGCCGGCCGTCCGTTGGGCGGCCGGCCTCCCGCATCGCCGTGCGTACCGCCCGGGACGCGGCGGCTCCATCCGCATACGCGCGGGGCCCCGTACAGGGATGCCCACGGCAGGCCGCGTGGTGTACAATGAGGACAATATGACACCGAGGAGGCGCATCCTTTGCTGCTGATAGAAAATCCATCCACCGACCCCGCGTACAACCACGCCCTCGAGGAGTATCTTCTGAGAAACGTCCGGGAGGACGTCTTCATGGTCTGGCAGAACGTGCCGACGATCCTGATCGGCCGCAACCAGGACGCCCGCTGCGAGTACGACGCCGACTACGCCGAGGAGAAGGGCATCCGGGTGGTGCGCCGGCTCTCGGGTGGGGGCACCATCTACTGCGACCTCAAGAACCTCCAGTACACCCTCATCGCTCCCTTCCGGGACGAGGGGGAGAACCCGTTCCTGAAGTTCGCCGCCCCGGTCGTCGACGCCCTGAGACACCTCGGGATCGACGCGGAGTTCACGGGCCGGAACGACATCACCGTGGAGGGCAAGAAGGTCTCCGGCAACGCCCAGTTCCGGTTCGAGAACCGGGTGCTGCACCACGGGACGCTCCTGTTCGACGTGGATAGGGAGGCCATCTCCAAGGCCCTGCGGCCCAACCCGATCAAGCTCGTGAACAAGCAGATCCAGTCCGTCGCCAGCCGGATCGGGACGCTCTCCGAATACGTCCGCATGGACGTGCGGGCGTTCATGGAGTACCTGAAAGGCCACTTCATGAAGCACTACGGCATCCGGGAGACCTACGTCCTCCGCGAGGACGAGCTGCGGGAGGTGCTGCGGATCAAGCGGGAGCGCTTCGACTCCCCCTCCTGGAACCTGGGGGTTCGGTATCGTTTCACCCACAGCTACGACGTCCACCACCCCTTCGGCATGATCGGCTATCGTCTCGACGTCGACGCAGGGGTCATCCGGCACGCGGAGATCCTGGGGGACTTCTTCGGAGACCGTGACGTCTTCGAGCTGGCGCAGCGGCTGAAGGGAAACGCCTTGGAACATGGCGCCCTGATTCGATGCCTGGAGGGCGTCCGGGCCGGGGACTACATCCATGGGATGGAGAACGAGGTGCTGATCGGGGACATGATGGCCGCCCGGGCCACGGACGCGGCCTGAGGCCGGAACAAGACCATCTCAGAAAAGACAACAGGGAGGGATCGGACCATGACAACCGCAAAGACAGCGGTACGCAAGCCCGAGTGGCTGAAGATCAAGATTCAGGGCGGCCGACCGTTTCAGGAGGTCGAGGAGCTCCTGAGGGGTCTGCACCTGAACACCGTGTGCCAGGAGGCCAACTGCCCGAACCGCATGGAATGCTACGGCAAGAGGACGGCGACCTTCATCATCCTGGGCCGGAACTGCACACGCAACTGCACCTTCTGCAACGTCAGCCGGGAGCTCCCCGACCCCGTGGACCCGCTGGAGCCGGAGCACGTCGCCAGGGCCGTCCACTCGCTGAAGCTCCGCCACGCCGTCGTCACCTCCGTCACGCGGGACGACCTCCCCGACCAGGGCGCGGGGCAGTTCGCCGCCTGCCTCCGGGAGCTCCGGGCGCTGTGCCCGGACACGACCGTCGAGCTGCTGATCCCGGACATGCAGGGGCGCGAGGACCTGCTGGACATCATCCTGGCGGAGCGTCCGGACGTCCTGAACCACAACGTGGAGACGGTGCCCTCCCTGTACTTCAAGGTCCGCCCCCAGGCGAACTTCGAGCGGTCCCTGGCCGTCCTCCGCTACGCGAAGGAGAAGGGCTTCAAGACGAAATCGGGCATCATGGTCGGGCTCGGCGAGCGGGAGGACGAGGTGATCGACGTCATGAAGCGGCTCAGGGAGGGGGACTGCGACATGCTGACCGTAGGGCAGTACCTCCAGCCGACCTCGCGGCACATCGCGGTGCACGAGTACGTCACCCCCGAGACGTTCGAGTTCTACCGCGTCAAGGCCCTGGAGCTCGGCTTCGCGCGGGTGGCCTCCGGGCCGTTCGTCCGCAGCTCCTACAAGGCCGAGGCGCTGTGATTCCACAGCTCTGAGTTTCCCGATTCGAAGAGGAGGATGACATGAGATCCGGAACGTTCGTTTTGGGACTGGCGCTGGCCCTGGCCGTCCCCGCCCCGGCCTCGTCAACGGCCGGGGATGCGGGCGCCGAACCGTCGGTGCGCGTGCAGGAGGCGGAAGGCGCGCTGGCCGGTTTTCCCGAGCATGACGAGTTCATCGCCGACACGACGGAGCCGCAGGTCAAGGTTCTGTTCTCGACCGGGAAGGACGTAAGGGACTTCAAGGTTCTGGCGCTCACCCTCGAGGACTCGGACGAAAAGATAACGTTTTCGGCCAAAGAGCTGTATGCCCTCGACAAGCTGACGCCGAAACGTCCTTTGGTGGTGGGATTGACGTCCTACGGAACGATCCCCCATTACGGGATCTCCTACGTGGACGAAAACGGCGCGACACGGAGCTTCGCCGTCAGCGAGAGCGGAGAGGACGGCTCGCTTTTCCTGATGGAAATCTCGACGGTCCCCTGAGACGGCATCCGGGGTCCTTTGCCGGGAGAGGCCCGGGCCGACGCTCGAGGGAGCTCGGTCCGGGCCTCTCTCCGGTGCGACGAGGCCGAGATTCTCGGGCCTTCGTAGGCCTCAATACGGCTCCGCCGGCTCGATGTCCACCGACGAGGCGGGCCGCGGGGCGTCGGCGTGCAGAGGGGGCTTTCGGTTGCTCAGCACCATCACCTTTCCCGCATCGTAAAGCACGTTGACCTCCTGCGGCAGAGGGGCCAGGAGCTGCTGATCGCTCCCGACCAGCAGAAGGACCCGTTCCTTACCCTCCCAGAGGAGGTGCAGCGCCGTGTCGTTCTCCACCTTCTGCTCCGCGAACCCCGGCATCAGAGGGCTGTTGACCAGGATGGAGTCCTTCAGCGTGTAGAAGAACAGGGAGGGCCGGTTCATGACGTACTGGGCCAGGACGCAGCAATCCACGTTTCCGATGGCCAGCCCCGCCTCCCGCACGGAGGTGTTCTCCGCCAGGAGGTCGAAGACTCCGGCCAGAGGAAGAAGCGCCAGCATCGCCGCGGCGGAGAGGTTGCGCATCATCTTGGACGGCTGCCGCGTCTTGGCGTAATACCAGCTCGCGCCGCCGAACAGGATCAGGAAAACGGCCCAGGGGACGATGGAGAGCAGCGCAGACAATAAAACGGGAAAGGCCCCGAGGGACAGGAAGAGCCCCACGGTGAGGGCGAGCAGCAGGCAGATCAGGTTGAGCGCCACGGCGCCCTGCAGCACGCGGACCCGGTCCTTTTCCAGCCACTCGTCGATGCAGTCCCCGGTCAGCGCCGCCAGGGGCGCGAGGCAGGAGACGAGGGCCAGGGCGTCGCCCATGAACACCCCGAAGAGGAGGAACACCCCGGCTCCGGTGAGCAGGAGGAGCCTCGGGCCCTCCGGGTTCAGCAGGTCCTCCCCGCTCCGAGGCCACGAGGCCGCGGCCGCGCGCAGAAGGAACCCCGTCCAGGGAAGGCTCCCCGCCGCCAGAACCGGCAGGGCGAAGGAAGCGGAGGGCAGGGCCGCGGGCGTACGGTAGAGCATCAGCGTCAGGGCCATCGGGTTCTCCAGGCGCAGCAGGAGCATGTAGCCCAGCGCCAGCACCGCCGTGACCGCGGCGCCCGGCCTGTAAAGCAGGGGGCGGGTCAGAGCCCCGGGGTCGTCGGTCAGGACCGAGTAGAGGTAAAGGCAGAGCCACGGCAGAAGGATGCCCTCCGGGCCGTGGACGATGAAGGCCAGCGCCGCGGCGGCATGGGCCAGGACGGCGTAGCGTCGGTCGTCCCACGCCCTGACGAACCCCGCCAGGGCGAACGCGACGAGGCAGGCGTAAAGGGCGTGCGGGGCCGCCAGCTGGGAGGCGGCGAACCCCAACAGGGAGGTCCCGCAGATCACGGCCGCCAGACGCGCCCCGCGAACCCGGCCCCGCCGGACCGCCAGGGCCGCCGCGGCCGCCATGCCGAGGCCGGCGAGCGCCGGCCAGAAGCGGACGGAGAACTCGTCCCACCCCAGGATATGCAGGGACAGGGCCTCGAGCCACCAGAACCCCGTGGACTTTCCGAGGTAGGGGGTCCTCCCGATGCCGGGCCGCAGGGAGGACCCCTGAAAGGCGGCGTTCGCCCCGATGGAGGCGTGGATCCCCTCGAGGGGATCCAGGAGCCCATGATCGCCGATGCCCCGGAAGCAGAGGTAGCCCAGGATCAGGGCGATCAATAGAGCGACCCGATGCCGGGAACAGAATGTTTTCAGGGACACGGTCTCACCCCGTCGAGACGAAAACGCCGATTCCATCCACCCGCACCGTGAAGCCACTTAACGGACATCGTCCGAGAGGGTCTGGAGCAGTTCGCAGCCGACGAGCGTCAGCGCGCACGCCTCCAGGGCGAAGGGAAGCCGCCCCACGTAGACGCCGTCCAGCTTGACGTAGTTCCCCGGCTTGAGCCCGGCCAGCGGCGTCGCCAGGGACGGAGCGTAGAACACGGCCTGGAGGTTGTCCTTGGGGATGAGCGATGGGGACGAGGGGCCGAATTTGAGGACGTAGCCGTAGTCGTTCAGCCGCTCCAGGGTGTTCACGTAGCCGCTGACGACGATGCGCTTGTCCTTCCAGCGCCGGTCGAAGGAGGCCTCCCCCTGTGCGATCTCCCGGGCCAGGACGCTCGCCTCCTGAACCCCCTCCTTCCGGTCCGCTATGCGCTGCTCCACGTCGCGGTAGAGGGGAAGGAACTGCTCGAACCCCTGACCGACAAGAGGTTCGAGCAGCGCAAGGGCGTCGTCCAGGCGGCGCTCCCCCCCGTGGGCGTTGGCGTAGAAAAAGGCCAGGACATAGTCCACATAGGGGTCCTTGCCCCTGGCCTCCTCCAGCCTGGCGCGCCACTCCATGGGCGACCGCCTCTCCCCGCCCACCCCGGAGAGGGAGAAGTTCGCCAGCTGAGCCATGGCCCGGTAGTCCCCCTTGGCCTCGGCCCTGCGGTACCACTCCCCTGCCAGACCCTCGTCCTGGGAAACCCCCTCGCCGTAGTCGTACATGACGGCGATCGCCGTCATGCAGCGTGGGTCGTCCGAGGCGAGCATCCACTGGTTCAGGGCCTCCGTATAGTCCCCGGCCCGACGGGCCTCCAGCCCCTCCTCATAGCTCCCGTCCGCCCCCAGGGCGAGGAACGGCAGCAGCAGCAGGGCTGCGAATATCCTTTTCATCCCGGCGCCTCCCTCATGCGCACATCATTTGCAAGCCCCGTTTTCGGGCCTCATTTGAACAGGGGCAGGAGCGCCTTGAACCCCGGCGCCTTCGAGTCCCCCAGCATCTGGTAGATGACCGTCTCCGTCGGCACGACGAGGGCGCCGCATCCCCGCGCCGCGTCCAGGGCCAGGGCGTGATTCGCCGCGTCGCGGCTCCCGCAGGCGTCGGCGACGAGGACGACGCTCCGCCCCCGTCCGATCAGGTCCATCACGGTGGACAGGATGCAGATGTGGGTCTCTATCCCGAACAGGACCGTAACGGGCCGGTCCAGCGCGTCCAGCGCCTCGTCGAAGCCGTCGTGTCCGCAGCAGGAGAAGCTCGTCTTCTCGATGCACGGCGTCCCCGGCGGGAGGAGCGAGGACAGCTGGAGCAGGGTGGGTCCGATGCCCTTGGGGTACTGTTCGGTGACGAGCAGCGGCAGGTTCAGCACCCTCACGGCGGTCAGCAGGCGCACGACGTTCCGCAGCACGGCCTCCCTCCCGGAGATGAGCGGCATCAGGTGTTCCTGGATATCGACCATCAGCAGGGCCGAGTTCTTCGCTTCCATCGGTACGAACATCGAAACACAATCTCCTTCTTTCCGTCGTGAAGGACTTTTTCATGCTCGGGGATCTGCGCGGGGTTCCGTTTCCCCCACGTCCTCGGGATCCTTCAACTTTCCGGCGTTTTCATTATACAATAAGGGAAATTCCGGCGCTCGAGGCCGGACGGGGGGCCCGCCGGGCCCCGCTCGGGGAGTGTGGAAAGGTGAAACGTGAAAGCCTGCGCGGCTGCAAGCGCATCGTCGTCAAGGTGGGGACCAGCTCCATCACCTACCCCACAGGAAAGATCAACCTGGAGAAGATGGAGCGGCTGGTCCGGGAGCTCTCCGACCTGCACAACTCGGGGCGCGAGCTGATCCTCGTCAGCTCGGGGGCCGTGGGGGCCGGGGCCGGAAAGCTGGGGCGGACCCCGTCCAGCCTTCCGGAGAAGCAGGCCCTGGCCGCCGTGGGGCAGGGCCTGCTGATGCAGATGTACGAGAAGTTCTTCTCGGAGTACTCCAAGAGCGCGGCCCAGATCCTCCTGACCCGCGACTGCTTTGCGGACCCGAGCCGGTACCTGAACTTCCGCAACACGGTCTTCGCGCTGCTGGACTACGGCGTCATCCCCATCGTCAACGAGAACGACACCGTCGCGGTGGACGAGCTGAAGTTCGGGGACAACGACCGGCTCTCGGCGATGGTCGCCTGCAACTCCGAGGCCAACCTGCTGATCATCCTGTCGGACATCGACGGCCTCTACGACGCCGACCCCCGCAGGAACCCCGACGCGCGCCTGATCCCCGAGGTCGCCGCCATCACGGAGGCGATGGAGGCCAACTCGACGACGAAGGGCAGCTCGATGTCCAGCGGAGGGATGGCCACCAAGCTGGCCGCGGCGCGGATCACGATGTCCAACGGGATCCCGATGGTGATCGCCTCCAGCGACGAGCGCAGCGCGATCCGGCGCATCGCCGGGGGCGAGCCGATCGGGACCTTCTTCGTCCCCGGCCGGGAGGGGTACGCCGCACGCAGGCAGTGGCTGGCGGTCGGCAGCACCCCCAGAGGCGTCCTGCGGGTGGACCCGGGGGCCGAGCGCGCCCTGCTCCATCAGGGCAAAAGCCTCCTGCCCTCGGGCATACGGAGCGTCGAGGGGGATTTCCATCTTGGGGACGTGGTGTCGATCCGCAACGAATCGAACCTGGAGATCGCCAGGGGAATCAGCAACTACGCCGCCGGGGACGCGCGCAGGATCCTGGGCCGGCACTCGGGCGAGATCGCCGCGGTCCTGGGTGTCTGCGATTACGAGGAAGTGGTGCACCGCAACAACCTGGCCCTGGTATAGGGATCGTGCGGAGAAGCCGTTGGCGGAGGTTGAGTTGATGGAGGTCGAAATGAGCATACAGCGGGAATTGGCAGGCATGGGGGAGAGGGCGCGGGCCGCGTCGCGGGTCCTCTCCACGGCGAGGACGGAGGACAAGAACGGGGCGCTCCGCGCCATGGCGGCGGCGATTCGGGCGGACTCCGCCGCGATCCTCGGGGAGAACGCGAAGGACCTCGAGGACGGGCACGCGGCCGGGCTCTCCGCGGCCACCCTGGACCGTCTCGCGCTCGACGAGGCGCGCATCGAGGGCATGGCCTCCGGACTGGAGGAGATCGCCGCGCTCCGGGACCCCATCGGCGAGGTGACGGGGATGTGGACCGTGGAGCAGGGCCTCAGGATCGGCCGGGTCCGCGTCCCCCTGGGCGTGGTGGGCATCATCTACGAGGCCCGTCCCAACGTGACCGCCGACGCGGCGGGGCTCTGCCTCAAGTCGGGCAACGCCGTCATCCTGAGGGGCGGCCGGGAGGCCCTGCGCTCCAACGTCGCCATCGCCCGTAGCCTTCGGTCCGCCGCCGCGGACGCGAAAATGCCGGAGGGAACGGTCCAGCTCGTCTCCGACCCCGGACACGAGGCCTCCCTTGCCCTGATGCAGCTCCAGGCCCTGGACGTCCTGATCCCCCGCGGGGGCAAAGCCCTGAAGAAGGCGGTGACGGAGAACGCCAGGGTCCCCTACATTATGACGGGGGACGGCAACTGCCACACGTTCGTCGACGCCTCGGCCGACGCCGGCATGGCCCTGTCCATCGCGATCAACGCCAAGACGCAGCGCAGCGCGGTCTGCAACGCCATGGAGACCCTGCTGATCCACCGGGACATCGCGAAGGAGTTCGTCCCCGCGGTCATGGAGGCCCTGGCGGCGCGCGGGGTGGAGCTTCGCGGGGACGAGGCCGTGCGGGCCCTCTATCCTCAGGCGAAGCCCGCCACGGAGGAGGACTGGGCGACCGAGTACCACGACAGGATCCTGGCCGTCCGCATCGTGGACGGCATCGAGGAGGCGATGGACCACATCCACCGCTACGGGACGAAGCACAGCGAGGCCATCGTGACGGAGAGCTACGCGAACGCCCAGCGCTTCCTGTCGGGCGTCGACGCGGCGGCCGTCTACGTCAACGCCTCGACGCGCTTCACCGACGGGGGCGTGTTCGGCTTCGGCGCCGAGATGGGCATCAGCACGCAGAAGCTGCACGCGCGCGGCCCCATGGGCGTCGAACAGCTCACGTCCACCAAGTTCGTCGTCTACGGCTCCGGCCAGATCCGGGGCGAAAACCCCGCGCCGACCCGCCAGGCCGGAACGTATCATTAGGGAAACGCCGATTTTATCCGATTTTATCCATGAAGCACCCCGGCGGTACCCCAGCCTGCCTGTTTTGAGGAAGAAGCTTACCAGGACCGCCGCTATCCCCGGAGGGGAGCCTTCCGGCCCGCTCCACATGTTTCAGTATAATTACTTATTGCCACCCCGGACGATTCGTATTTTACTGAGTTTACTCAAGAAAAGTTATGTTCCGAGAACACCATGAAGTTGGATTCGTTGACATACGAGGCTACGCGCCCAACGCGGACCCGATGAACGAACTTCCTCCGAACGCAGGCGCGAAGCGACCCCAACCAGGTCCGTTTCGCGCTTTTTTGTACCCTCGTCCCCCCTTCCCCGGAGGGCTCGAGACCGAAGCCGGAAGCAAAAAAGGAGGTACCGATAGGGAAAACGACGCCTGACGGATCGGTTCCATCGCTCACGAACTTTCCCACCCCCTCGGCTCGATGAACGACAGCCTGCCGAACGACGACGAAAGAAGGAGGCGTCTCATGCGTCACAAGCCCCGAAGATTTACGGCCGCCCTGATCGTGTTCTCCCTGTTCTTCCAGCTTCTGCCCTTCCCCGCTCTTGCGGGCGGAGGGAGGCGCGGCGTCCTCCGGGCCCCCGAGCCGACGGCGGCAGGGGCGCTTCGTGCATCCCTGAAGCCGGACGTCTCCTCGCCGCAAGGCGGCCCCGTCCAACCCCTTCCCCCCATCCGGCCCATCCGGACCGCGGCGACTGCGGCCACGGCCCACATCACCGCACCGGCGGACATGGGCGTCGTGACGGCGCCGACGAAGATCGTCGGAACCGCCGCGGCCGACGGCATGACGAAGTACACGCTGGCCTATGCCCCGGTGCAGGAGCGCAATGAAGGCGACCCGGAGTACAAGCCGGTCGAGTACGTCGTGTTCGCGACCGGCACTCAGCCCGTCAGCGGCGGCGTGCTGGGCGTGTTCGACCCGACGCTGCTGCCCAACG
>NZ_CAUUGJ010000041.1:0-17824 GCF_963544685.1 uncultured Fretibacterium sp.
GGACATGATGTCCCCGTGGGGGTGGGAATCGAAGTAGCGGATGGGCAGGGTCTCCATATGGCGGAACAGGTCGACCCGAATCCGTCTCATGGTGCCCTGGCTGATGTCGACCATCAGGCGGTTGTACATCCACGCGAAGAACACGCCGAGGAACGAAACGAACGAGAGCTTCAGCAGCGCGGCGGCCAGCGGCCCGAAATCGGGACGGGTCGCTGCGGTCAGCGGAAGGATGTAGTCGTCGACGAGCGACCGGATGAAAAGGCTGGATGCGACCTGCACCCCGGCAGCCCCCAAGACCCCGGCCGCCACGAGGGCGCTCCGTGCCCCGTATCCCGAGACCATCATCGCCAGGATTTTCCAAAGGAGGGAACCGTCGAGTTTCCGCATCCCCCCATCCTTTCCGGGCCCATCCCTTCCGGTCCCGTCCCTGCCTCCCGTATCGGGGGGAAGCGTCCTCAGTTTTTCATCCACGATGGACCGCCTCACTCCGGCTGCGGGCGGTCGAAGTCCCCGCCTCCGGCCTGAGCCTCGCAGATCTCCCTGAATGTCGCGCTGGTCCTCCGAAGCTCCTCCTGCGTGCCGACGGCGTCGATCCTCCCGTCCTTCATGACCGCGATACGTTCGGCCCGGCCGAGGCTGGATATCCTCTGCGCGATGATCAGCTTGGTCGTCCCTGGAAACTTCGTCGCGAAGGTCTCTTGGAGCCGGGCGTCCGTCGCGGTGTCGACCGCGCTGGTCGAGTCGTCCAGGATGAGGATCCTGGGGTTCTTCAGCAGTGCCCGCGCGATGCACAGCCGTTGCCTCTGCCCGCCGGAGACGTTGGCGCCGCCCTGCTCGATCCAGGTGTCGTAGCCGTCCGGGAGGCGCTCGATGAATTCGTCCGCGCAGGCGAGCCTGCAGGCTTCCCGGCATTCCTCCTCCGTCGCGTCCTTTTTTCCCCACCTCAGGTTGTCGAGGATGGTCCCCGAGAAAAGGACGCTCTTCTGCAGGACGACCGCCACCTGGTTCCTCAGGCACTCCGTATCGTAGCGGCGTACGTCCACCCCACCGACCTCGACCGAGCCGTCGTTTACGTCATAGAGACGGCTGATCAGGTTCACGAGGGAGGACTTGCCGGAGCCGGTCCCTCCGACAATCCCAAGGGTCTCCCCGGTGCCGACGTGGAGGTCGATGTCCTGCAGCGCGGACTCCCCACTGCCCGGCCGGTACGCGAACCCGACGTGGTTGAAGTCGATGCTGCCGTCCTTCACCTCCAGGACGGGATCCTCCGGCTCGGCGATGCCCGGGACCTCATGCAGAACCTCCGAAATCCGCTCGCCGCTCGCGATGCTTATGGAGATTATGACGAAGACCATGGTTAGCATCATCAGGGACATCAGGATGCCCATCATGTAGGAGAACATGGAGGTCAGGTTCCCCGTCGAGAGCCCGCCAGCGACGATATTTCGTGCGCCGAACCAGGAAAGGGCGACGATGCACCCGTAGTAGGTCAGCATCATGACCGGGCTGTTCCATGCGGTAAACGACTCCGCCTTCACGAACAGGCGATGGATGCGGTCGGCGGCCCGCTCGAACTTTTCTCCCTCGTGCTCCTCACGGACGTAAGCCTTCACCACACGGATTGCGGAGACGTTCTCCTGTACGGATGCGTTCAGGTCGTCGTACTTCCGGAAGACGTCCCGGAAGCTGCCCATGGCCCCTCTGAGGATCAGGGTGAGGGCGGCGCCCAGGAAAAGGACCGCCGCGAAGAAAATCAGGCTCAGCCTTGGGCTGATCAGCAGGCAGCAGCTCATGCTGGCCAGCATCATGACAGGGGCCCTCACCGCCACGCGGATAATCATCTGAAAGGCGTTCTGCACGTTGGTCACGTCGGTCGTCATCCGGGTCACCAGGCCGGCCGTGCTGTATTTGTCGATATTGGAGAAGGAGAACCCCTGAATCTTCGCGTACATACCCTCGCGGAGGTTTGCGGCAAAGCCGGCGGAGGCGGAGGCCGCGTATCGCCCCGCTTGGATTCCGCAGTACAGGCTGACGAACGCGAGCGCCAGCATGATGGCGCCGTAAAGGCACACCCGGCCCATGTCCCGCCCCATGATCCCCTTGTCGATGATCTCCGCCATGGTGAATGGGATCAGCACCTCCATCACGACCTCCAGCGCCGTGAACGCCGGAGTCAGGATGGAGTCCCTCCGGTACCGCCCGATATATCCTGCCAGCGTTTCGATCATGTTCCTGTCCGGTCCCGCTCGGCTTCCATTTCCGCCCCACCCCTGTCGATCTTCGGCCCTCGGCTCCTCGTGCTTCATCTCGATTTTAACCGGTCCTGACGGTCTATGTGGGCCTCCGTCATGATGTCGCTCAAGTCGCAGTCAAAAGTATAGCACCACCCCGTCATCTCCCGGGACGCGCGTCCGAGTCGTCGCTGCGGGAGATGACGATGGACCGGGATGCGGCGTTCTTTCGGCCTTCCGTATCCCCGAGCTCGAGAGCGCCGTGTATACTTTCTCGTTCCCTTGCTGTAAGATGACGGCGGCTCGTACCCTTCCCATCGGGATTCTTGGAGGAATCGACATTGTATCGAATTGGAATCGTGGCTCCGCCTTGGTCCCTGGAACATATATTGAGCGCCTTTCGAAAATTCGACTCGTTTATCACCCCCGAGCCGTTGCTCTGCGAGGAACTGGGGGCGATTCCCGCTCTCCTCGAGAATCGGAAGGAACGGCTTGATGGGTGGTTTCTCTCGGGACCTTTGATTTATCTTGCGGCTCGCCATCATTTGAAAAGCGATAGGGATTTATTTTTCTGCCGTATTACCGAAGCGGATTTCTATCGTGCCGTTCTGCGGATTCTCCGCGACTGCGGCGGGCGTTTCCCATGCAGTTCCGCGGACTTCATCGAGGGATGGGCCGATATCGGCGAGATGCTGGAACAGGTTGGCATCTCGTTCCGCATGGTATCGCTGAAGACCTATGCCTATCCGATGGATGAGGCGGCGTTCCTGGATTTTCACCGCTCTCTTCTGGAGGCGCGAAAGGTTCGATGTGCCATCACCACCATTCCCTCGGTCTACAGGGACCTTAAGAAGATGGGATGGCCGGTCTACGGGTTGTATGTCACTCCAATGGAGATCGCGTTGTCCGTCGAGCTCCTTGCCGAACAGCTGCGCTCCCGAAGTTTCAAGAACTCCCAACTCGGATTGCAGCGGATCGAGATCTGCCGATATGACCGTATTGCCGAACGGGCGGTGACTTCGTACAGGCTCCAACTGCTCGAGCTGCAGATCAAGAAGGTCCTGCTCAAGTATTGCCAGGACATCAACGGATACCTGGTCGATAAGGGCTATGGCCGTTTCGAAATTTTTGGAACCCGCGGAAATTTTGAGCGGGACGCGGAATCCCTTGGAGAAACGCTCAACCGGCTTTCGGCCGAGCTCGAGACCGAGGTCGTAGCGGGGGTGGGAATTGGCGATACCGTATTTGCCGCGCAGCTGAATGCCGGTCATGCCATCGAAAACGCTCGGGGGCGGAAGAATATCGTCATCGTTCAGGGAAACGGACAAATTGTGGAGATGCCGCCGGGAAGACCGCTCATGGCCTACAGGGATTATTCCGAGGACCAGGGATTGATTGAACGTTTGCGGCAGGCGAAGATCGGGATCAAAACGTACAACAGACTTCGGGCCGTCGCACGGCAAAACGGATGGGAGGGCTTTTCCGCTGCAACGCTGGCCCGAGAACTGAACATGACCGATCGAAACGCACGCCGTATCCTTTCAAATTTGTCGAAAGCGGAACTGGTCGAGCGAATCGGCGTTGAGACGACGGAGGGCAGCGGCCGTCCGGGAAAGCTCTATCGTTTTATCGAGAAGATCCCAGAGCCCGAAGCGTAAAGGAAAAACTGAAAAGGTCCCCTGTCGTCGGGAGCCCCTTGGGGCTTCTTGACATGGGCGTTCCTGAATGCTATTTTATTTTCGGACATATAAAGGTATCTTTCCTAAATATTTTTTGATTCCTTCTCGAGCGGAAGCGGATGAAAACGGTTCTGACGAATCCTTATGGAGAGGAGCGATGAAGATTTTGGAGAATATGCTTCGCTGTTTTTCCGATTGGGAGGAAACGGCTGTTTCGTGGAGGCGTTTGCTTCACCGTCATGCTCAGCCCGGATGGCTGGAATTTTTTGCTACGGGCTTTATCGCGGAAAAGCTGGAGTCCTGGGGGATAGAGATTTCTCAGGGAACAAAAATTCTGGATGTTGAAGGAAGGCTTTTCGTCCCGCCGGAGAGCGTTCTCGATCGGGAGTATCGAAGGGCGTTGAGTGCCGGGATCGACGAGAGGTACCTTCGTCCCGCCCGAGGGGGATTGACGGGGGTCGTGGGGGTGCTGGTCGGGGCGCAGCCGGGGCCTCACGTTGCGTTTCGTTTTGATATCGACGCCCTGGAGATCCAGGAGTCGAAGGAGATGTCCAACCGGGCCAATCGTGAAGGATATGCCTCCATATACCCCGGATATTCCCACATGTGCGGGCACGACGCTCATATCGTTACGGGGCTGCTGTTGGCCCGCTATCTTTCGGAGCACAGAGAGGCGATTCGAGGACGTATCTCCCTTATCTTTCAGCCCAACGAGGAGGCTTTGGCCGGCGCGAGAGCGATGATTCGCCGAGGGGTGACCGACGGCGTGGACTATCTGATCGGAGGACACGTCGCCGCCAATCTCTGGAAGGTGGGGCAGATTGGGCTGAACGTGAAAAATATCCTTGCGGTCGTGCGCTCGAAGGTGCGTATGAAGGGAGTTCCGGCTCATTCTACGGGACGCCCCGACCTGGGTAAGAACGCCTTGCTTGGGGCTTGCGCCGCCGTCACGAACCTCCATGCCATCGCACGGCATGGGGAGGGGGTGGGGATCCTGAATGTCGGCAAGATCGAGGGGGGAATCTCCTGGAACGTCATACCCGACGATGTGACTTTCTGGCTGGAAACACGTGCGGAGACCACGGAGATCAACAACTACATGCAGCGCAGGGCGCAGGAGATCATCAAAGGCGCCGCGGCAATGTTCGACCTGAGTTATACGATCGAGAAGGTGGTGGAATCCGTTTCCTGCAAAAATTCCCCCGAGCTCGTCGCGATGGGCACGGAGGCGGCGCGGCTGGTTCCGGGGATAGAGGAGGTGGTCCCGGAGGTTTCGGTCAACGCCTCGGAGGACTTTGCCCTGCTCGCCGAGGCAGTTGGGAAGAAAGGAGGAAAGACCCTTTACGCGATACATGGGACGCCCGTGGCAGGCGGACAGCACAGTGATTCCTTTGACCTGGACGAACGAGTTATCCTGAATGCCGCTCGTTTCTATGCCGTACTTTACGATCGCCTCACCGCTTTCGGGGCCGATAGACAGGTATGAGGGGGCAAGGAGCGCCCGGCATTGGGTTCGCTGAGATGGAAGCAAGGGGGAGGAATTGGGATATGGAAACGCGGAAGCACAAGCTCTGGGAGGCCCTGACCGACGGACGGCTGTTTTTGGTCGTCGTGTTGCTGGTCGTCGTCTCCGAATGGATTGGAGTCCGGAAGATTCCGGTCACTGCGGCCGTCTCCGTTACGCTGTTTCCGATGCTTTACAGTATGATCCTGGGGCTGATCGCCTACTTGATCCGAATCCTGAATGTGGAGCAGAGCAAACGGGCGGAACACCTCATTTTCTTGGCTATCTTGCCTTTGGTGACAAAATTGGGGATGCAGATAGGGCCCTCGGTTTCCAAGGTCGTGGAGATGGGGGCTGCCTTTATGCTGCAGGAATTCGGCCATGTGGGCTCCATCTTCTTGGCTGTTCCGATAGGCCTCATGCTGGGTTTGCGCAGGGAATTGATCGGGCTGGCCCATTCGATCGGGCGGGAGGCCAACGTCTCCCTGATCGCCGAAAAATACGGATTGGACTCGCCCGAGGGACGGGGCGTTATGACGATTTACGTCGTCGGGACTCTGTTCGGCACCCTGTTTTATGGCTTTTTCGTTCCTGTCATGGTCCTGATCCCGGGCATTCGCGTGGAGGCTTGGGCGATGGCGAGCGGCATGGGAAGCGGGAGCATGATGGCCGCAGCCAGCGGAGCGCTTTCCAGCGTCTTCCCCGAACGTGCCAAGGACATCGTGCTCTATGCCGGTGCCTCTCAAGTCCTTACGTCGGCTACGGGACTGTATATGTCCATCTTCCTTTTGCTCCCCTTGACGAGGGGCGTTTATCGATGGCTGTCACCGCTGTTCCATGGCGGAGAATTGGAGGAAAACGGCCATGACCGGTAAGGATTTGGGGAGAACCCTGCTCTATTCGTTTTTTGTCCTCATCGTGGTCTGCCTGATCATGTCCATCGGGATATGGGTTGGGTACCACGTTCCGCCGCAGGAGGTTTTTCCCGGCCTGGCGCTGTATTGCCTCATCTGCTTGGGGGGAGTGCTTCTGTCGTCCATTGTCCCCGGAGGCTTCCCCGCTGTCGGCTGGGTTGCCGTAATCGGAATCGTGTTCTCCATGCCGGGGCTCCTGCCCTGGTCGGAGAAATTCGTCGCCTGGTCCGATAAAATTCCTTTCCTCGCTACGGCAACTCCAGCCTTGGCCTACTCCGGCATCGCGTTTGGCAAGGACTGGGAGAAATTCAAAAGGATCGGCTGGCGAGGTATCCTGGTGAGCTTCCTGGTCTTTGCCGGAACTTTTATCGGTTCGGCCGTGGTCGCTGAGTTGGTCTTGAGGTTTATCGGCTGACCCGTATGCCGAAGCAACAGGTCGCTGTAAAGCCATACAGGGGTTCTGGAGAACGGCGAGGGATTCCCTGAATGGGAGCGCCGGTACTTTGGGGCGGAAAAAGGCGTGTTTGGGGCGGACTCCGCCGGGCGGGAGTGTGAAACGAAGCCCGGGGCCGCGCAGGCCCCGGGCTTCGAGCAATCGGACGGACCGGACGCTTGCAGGGAAGGCGCCCCTGCCGTCACGCCTTCCGCACCGGCCATTGCACCTCGGTGCGCAGCTCCTCCGGCGGGACCTCGTGGGGGCTGTTCAGGTAGACGTTCCGCGCGCCGTCGGACCCCGCCACGGGCTCGTAGCCGTTCTCCTCCATCCAGTGCCGCAGCGCGGTGTAGGCGCCCTCCAGCTGGTCGTAGGGCCCCTTGTGCAGGGTGCAGGCCATCGCTCCGCCCGGCACCGTACGGACCTTCAGCCGGTCCGTGTCCGGGACGGGGTTCGTGAAGGACAGGCAGAATTCGACGTCGATGTTGTTGGGGTCGAACTCCTCCCCGTAATAGATGTCGAAGCACTCCCCGCCGTAGGCGCTGCCGTTCTGTTCCAGGTGGTTCCAGAGCTCCGTGAAGGCCCGATGGCTCTCCTCCGATATGTTCTCCATCGTGATGATGCAGCGGTGCGTCAGCGCCCGGACGGGCGCCACCTCACGTACGGTGACCTCGTAGGACAAGAAAAACGCCTCCTTCTCCAAAGTGAGTTTTTCCAGAAGCTCCAGGTCCCTGTTTCCCTTCTTCAGGCGTTCCTGGAGCACCTGGCGGTGCCGGTCGAGAAATGCGGCGATCGCATCGGGGTCCCGTGCGCCCAGAAAGGCGCGAATCTCCTCCAGGGGCACGTCCAGCTCCCTCAGGCGTCGGATGCGCAGGGCCTCCACGAACTGCCCCGCGGAGTAGTGGCGGTACCCCGTCGCCTCGTCCACCCAGACGGGCCTCAGGACGCCCTTCTCGTCGTAGAAGCGCAGCGCCTTCACCGAGAGCCTCGTCGCCCTGGAGAACTCCCCGATCGTCAGCAGATTGCCCATGGATCTCCTCCTCCCTTCGCACCCCGCCCTCATCCTCCGGCAGGAAGCATCATAGGGCCTCCCCCAGGGGGAGGGTCAAGCCCGCGGACCCTATTCGAACGTTCCCCTGGCCAGTACGCTGCCGTCCTTCATCATCACACGGCCCTTCGCCACCACGTGGCGCAGGGCGTTTCGGTCGTCCAGGACCAGGATGTCGGCGTCGCGGCCCCTCTCGATACGCCCCTTGTGCGGCAGGGAGAGCTGGTCGGCCACGTGGCTCGTCGCCATGCCGACGGCCTTCTCCGGCCCCACCTCGGGGTCCTCCATCAACTCCAGGATGCAGGCCAGGACGGATTCGATGGGGCCGATGCCCATGCCTGCCAATTTGCCCTCCGCATCGAAGCGCGGCATGCTGCCGTTGCCGTCGGAGCTCAGGGTGATGCGCTCGGGGCTCACGCCGCCGGCCAGCAGGTGTTTTACGGCGCGACGCGTCGGGATGCCGAAGACGGGCTTTTCCCCGGGGGCCGCGGTGATGTCGAGGTTTCCGCCCCGAAGACCGTATTCTACGGCCCTCTCCAGAAGCGCTTCATTGCGCGAGACGTGGGTGGGAGCGAACTGCGCCAGGGGGATGTCTGTCCCATCGACGGCCGCGAGCAGCGGCTCGAAGGCCGGAGCTTCCGAGCCCATATGGACGCAGACCGTCCCGGCCTTACCGGCGAGCATCCCTCCGACGCGGGCCTCCGAGACGGCGCGGCGCAGTTCATCGACCGTGGGATGCGCGCTGCGGTGGTCCGACAGGGCAATCTTGAGTCCGATCACTTTGTCGATCAGACAAAGGTCGTCCATGACGCCGCCCGTCAGGGTCGGGGAGGGGAGGGCATAGCTGCCCGTCAGTATCCAGGTGCTCAGTCCCTCCTCCTCCAGGCCGCGAGCCTTCATCAGGAGGTCGCGCAGGCCCCGGCAGGTTCCGTCGGTCCCCGTGAGCCCCACCGCCGAGGTCACCCCGGCTCGGACGAATGCGGAGAGCTGGAGCGGCGGAGTTCGGTATCGGGGGCCTCCCTCGCCGCCCGCGCCGTTGAAGTGCACGTGGCGATCGATGATGCCGGGCAGTACCTTCCCCCCCTCTGCGTCGAGCACCGTCACCTCGGGGCAGAGCCGCTCCATGTGGAGCCTCAGCTCTTTGGCGGAGTCGGCGGGATGGATGCCGGAGATTTTGCCTCCAACGACCGAGACCGTCCCCAGCCCGAGGGGGGCTGGGGAGAACAGGTCCGCGTTTTCGATCAGCAACATGGCGTCAGGCCTGTTCCTTCCGATCCGAGGGCCAGATGGCGATGCCGGCAAATCCGTAGAACCATGCCGTCAGGAAGCCCATGTAGCAGAGTACGGCCCATGGAGCGTATTCGGCGACGGAAACGCCCAGCACCGTGGACATGTAGATGCCGGCGGCCGACCAGGGGATCAGGGGGACTACGACGGTCCCGGAGTCCTCCAGGGTGCGGGACAGGACGCGGCGCGATATGTTCATCTCGTCGCAAAGATCCTTGTACATGGTGCCCGGGACAATCTCGCTGAGGTAGGAGTTTCCGGTCCCCAGGCCGGTCATGATGCCCGTCAGAGAGGCGGACATGACGAATCGCCCGCGGCTGTTTCCGATGAAGCTCGCGCGGAGCGATTCGCACAGGATGCGGAAGGTACCGGTGCACTCCAACTGTCCTGCGAAGAGGTAGGCGAAGAACACGACGACGACGGAACTGGACATGAAAGCCAGTCCGCCGCGGCTCAGCAGTTTGTCGAGAGCCTCGAGTCCCGTCGCAATCTTGGGGCCGGAGGCCATGAATTTGATCGTCGTTGAAAGGTCATAGCCCTGGAGCAGGGCCAGGGGGATGGAGACGGCGATGGCTACCCACAGGACGGGAAGGGTTGGATAGCGCTTGTAGGCCAGGGCCAGGACGACGAACGGGGGCACCAGGGCTATAGGATTCAGCCGGAACGTCGTCTCTATCGCTTTGATAATCGAGTCGACCTGCGACAGGTCGAGCTCTCCGGCGGCATGGGAGCCGGCGTAGGCATAGAGCCCCAGGCCGACCAGAAAGGCGGGGACGGTCGTCCAGAGCATGGAACGGATGTGATCCACCACCTCGACCTCGGCGACGGCCGCGGCCAGTACCGTTGTGTCGGAGACGGGGCTGAGCTTGTCGCCGAAGTACGCGCCGGCGACGATAGCGCCCGCTGTTGCGGGCAGGGAGACGCCCAGACCCTGTGCGATGCCGATGAATGCGACCCCGAATGTAGCCGCCGTTCCCCAGGATGTTCCGGTGAAACAGGAGGAGAGACAGCAGATGAGAAAGGCCGCGGGCAGGAAAACCTTGGGGCTCAGGATCTTGAGACCGGCAAAAATGAGGTAGGGGATGGTCCCGGAGGCCATCCAGACGGCGATCAGCGGCCCGACGGTCAGCAGGATCATGATGGCGCCCGTGGCTCGGGCAACCATGGGAACGACGCCCTTATCGAAGAGCTCGTCCCAGGAATAGCCATAACGGAAGCAGAATACCACGGTCGTGAACATCCCGCAGAACATCAGCAGGAGCGCGACGTCGAAGCCAAGGGCAAGGCGCCCCGTGACGATGATGAGCAGAATGGTGCCGAAGATCCCCAAGGCTCCCCCGAGTCCGATTTTCTCGGTTTTCACTGGTGACGAAGAACTGGACATTGACAATGCCTCCTTGAAAAATGGAAAAAACGGGAAATGTGACAGATATTGTCTGTATGCCGTCTCCCGCCGTTCCGACGGATGCCGGACGCGGCGTTTTTCATGTCCCTCCTTTTCCGCGCCGGTATTGGAACGCTCGAGATACGTCGATGCCACGGTACGGGCAACGGCGGAAGTTATGATATCATTTCGCCGGAAAATCTTTGACCGCTTGACGATTCATCGTCTTCGAGGAGGTGTTCGGCGTGGGGCTGCATGGGGTGAGGTTTCCGGGCCTTCGTGAAAAAGCCGGGGGGTATGTTTCAAAATATGCTTCAAAAGGCAGGAGGGCGTCGGCAGGACGCGTTGCGATAACGGGGCTTGTCGTTCTCTTCCTTTTGTCCGCGTCGTCGGTTTTCGCCGCGTCGGAGGACTCCCTGCCCTCCTATCTGGTCGAGAAGTGGGGGAGCCTGACCGGAACGCTGTCGGACGCCCTGTCCCTGAGGGACAGACAGGAGACGCTGCCGGCATCCGCGTGGTTCGGCGCGGACCGGACCAGCAACGCCCGAAAGATCGACGAGCTGCTGGACCGAGCCTTGGAGATCCTGGTTCAGGGGCAGGCCGGAGACCTGCGGCGTCAGGCCCTGGAACTCCGGACGGAGATCCCGAAGCTGCGCCTGGAGGCGGACGGGCTTCGGAATCGGCGCATCTCGGCCCCGGAGAGCTCGCGCCTGCCCTGGGTCCGAACGCGGGCGAAGATCGACGAACGGCTCTCCGAGCTGAACGGGGAGATCGCCGACAGGGAGAGGGCCCTTTCGGCGGTCGACGCTCAGCTCGCGGAGGCGCTCCGCGCCCTGGGGCTCCAGCTGGACGACCGGCAGATCGACGTTCTGCTGAGCTCCGTGACGGGGGACGACCTGCTGCAGAACGCCGTGGTCTTCGCCAACGTCAGGGTGGTGGTCGAGAAGCTGGCGGAGCTCTCCCGGGAGGATCGGGACAATCTCGAGGTCAACCGCCGCTACAGCGGCCTGTATCTGGTGCTGAACGACCTGCTGATCCACACTCGGGAGGAGCTGGTGCGAAAAATCGACGGGGAGTACAAGCCGCGGCTCGGCGAGATCGGAAAGGAGGCCGAGGCGCTGCGCAGGGAGGCCCTGGCCAAGGCCTCACAGACGGGCTACTCGGACGCGCAGAAAAAGTCCTTTGCCCTCAACGCGGAGTCCAACGCCATGACGCTGCGCGTCGCCGAGCTCTACATGCAGCTGCTGGATTCGCAGCGCAAGGGAATCCTGGACAACCTGGCCGACCTGCGGCGCAACCGCGACCTGGCCGAGAACACCTATCGGACGGTGCGGAGCTCCGGCGATCTGAGGAACCTCATCCGCTCGGGCCTCGAGCTGTTCGACTCCATCCACGCGCTCGCCATGCCGGAGATCCTTCCCTTCGAGAACGAGGCGATCCGCCGGGAGTTCGAGGAGATCAACAAGCGGCTCAAACGCTGAGATTCGGAGGGGAAGCCGCGTCCGACGGTTCATGAAAGCGAATGCCGCCTTCGACCGGGAGCGAGGCGGCATTCTTCTTTTTTCTGCGGGTCTCACGGCGTGGGGCTATACATACGTGTAGTCGTCGGGGGCCTGGAACCAGCTTTTTCGCCCGCTGTGCATGATAAAGCACAGGGCGGCCGTGATCAGATATCCGATGAAGAAGGGGGAGGAGGGGTATAGCCCCAGCTCCGCGTAGTGGATGAAGCCGAAGAAGGAGAGCGCCGCTCCGGCCAGGGCGACGATCCCCGCCTTGTCGAGCCTTTTGTCGATGATGAACACGGCGGCGGACCCCAGCAGGATGCCGATGATGATGGCGCCGGCCTTCACCGCCGGGACCCCGTTCCACATCACGCCGTTTTCGGCCAGGGCCTGCGTGACCTCGGGGCTGTAGCCCAGAAGCCCCGTCTCCAGGGTATGGGCCCATTTGTCCGCCGTGCCGACGGCCCCGGTGACCTGCGTGTAGAGGTAGTCCGCGACCGGCGGCACCATGGCCATGGCCACGCCCGCGTAGTGGCTTTTCCTGTTGTCCTTGAACGCCTGGGCGACCATGATGACGGCGCACCACAGAAACGTGATGGCGCAGATGGCGGGGGGCACCAGGTCGCTCAGGAAGGAGAAGAGGCCAAACACACCCGCCGCCCCCAGAACGAACCCCGAGATGATGGAGTACCCTATTCCCGCGCCGGTCCTTTTCAGACCCGCGTGTCCCAGCCACACCGTGTTGGGGATGACGCTGCCCCAGATGGCCCCGAACATGGTGCAGATGCCGTCCGCGAACTGGGCTTCACGCACGCTGTAGTCGTCGCCTGCGGCATTGGCGGCCTCCACGTTGTCCATCGTCTCGATGAAGTTGTAGATTTCGATGGGGATGATGATCGTCAGATAGGGGACCACCAGGGTGAAGCCGTCGATCAGGCCCCGCACGGTGGCGGCGGGGTTGGGGAGGTAGAGGCCGACGTCCTTGAAATTGAGGGAGGTGCGGCCCAGGCAGAGCGCATAGACGATCCCCCCCACGATGGCCACGGCCAGCGGGGGGATCTTCTTCGGGAAGAGGTAGCCTCCGAAGAGGCCGAAGAGGGCCAGAGCCAGGATGGGAAGGCCTATCAGCGGATCCCCGTAGACGTCGAATATCCCCTGGGTCGCCATCCAGATGAACCCGATGCCCGCCACCGTTCCCAGCAGGGCGGCCCGGGGGATGTACCGCTTCATCCAGGGGCCGATGATCCCCCCGAGAAACTCCACGAACCCCCCGATGAAGCAGGCCGCAACGGCGGCGGACCACTCGAGATAAGGGTCGTTCAGGGCGTAATGCAGGGGCGTGATGACGCCGAACAGGATGACGAACATCGCCGGCGTCGAGACCCCCGACGGCAGCGCCGTCACGTCGGGATGCCCCTCCTTCCGGGAGAGGCGATAGCCCATAAAGGCGTAGTACAGCCCGCCCGCCAGGAGCCCGAGGGACATCCCCGGGATCACCCGCCCGAATATCAGTTCGGCGGGCCATCCCAGGGTGTTCAAGGTTGCGATGACGATGAGGTAGTTGACGATGTTGTTCGTGATGATGTAGGTCAGGCCGCCGATATCCCCCCGACAAAAGAGTGGAACCAGGCCTCCGTTCTTCTCCATTGCTCTTCCCCCCAGTTGGCGTTTTTCCCCCGCTGCATCGTTTCAGCTCCACGCCTCGGCTCCGGGCCGCCCGCACGGATCGTCGCGCTTCCGTTCCTCCGCGCTTCGGCCGGCCGCAGGCGGCCGAAGCGGCATGGAGCCGAGGACGCCGGTTGAATGGAAATCAGTCGGCCTTGTCGGCCTCGATATCGATGAAGTCGAATCGCGTCACGTCGAACAGCCCCATGTCCGTCAGCTTGATCTCCGGGATGACGGGCAGGGACATGAAGCACAGGGTCATGATGGGCTCCACGTCGGCGTTTACCCCCAGCTCCTGAAGCGCCGCCCGATGGAGCCGGCTCAGCCTCCGGTCGACCCATTCGCCGCTCTGGTCGCTCATGATGCCGCCGATGGGCATCGGCATGTTCTCCAGGACCTTGCCGTCGAGCGCCAGCACCACGCCGCCGTTCTGGGCCTTCAGCTGCTCCACGGCGAAGGCCATGTCGGCGTCGTTCGTCCCCACCACGATGATGTTGTGGGAGTCGTGGGCTATGGACAGCGCTACGGCCCCCCGCTTGATGCCGTAGCCCTCCAGAAGGGCGAGCGCGACGTTTCCCGTGTTCTGATGGCGCTCCACCACCGCCATCTTGACGATGTCCCGTTTGGGGTCGTAGACGAAATCGCCGTCCGCGCTCAGCGTCACGTCGGCCACCTTCTTCCGGGTGACCACGCTGCCCGGGATGATGCCGATGACGTTGACCCGCCCGGAGGAGAGGCGCATCTTCAATCTTTTCTCCGAGAAGTCCTTCAGGCGTATGCTCCCGGTGACCGACGCTATGCTGTGGTGCCTGACGGGGGGAAGGTACTTCCCCTCCCGCGCGACCTCGACCCCGCCGATGAGGACCCGGCGCACCTTAAAATGGGACAGGTCGTCCAGCAGCACGATGTCGGCGCGCAGTCCGGGCGCGATGGCCCCCCGGTCGTACAGGCGGAAGCATTCGGCGGCGTTCAGGGTCGCCATGCGGATGGCGGTGACCGCGTCCAGCCCCTCCTCCAGGCAGATGCGCAGGTGGTCGTCCAGGTGCCCCAGCTCCAGGATGGTCTTGGGCTGGCGGTCGTCGCTGCAGAGCAGGCATCGCCGGCTGTTCTCGGGGGTGACGCCCTTGATGAGGTTGCGCAGGTCGTGGCACGCCGATCCCTGGCGCAGCAGGACGTAGATCCCCCGGGCGATGCGGTCCCTCAGCTCCTCGACCGTGCTGCATTCGTGGTCCGTGTGGATCAGGGCCGCCGCATAGGCGTTGAGCTCGAGGCCCTTGACGGAGGGGCTGTGTCCGTCGATCAGCTTTCCGGCAGCTTTCGCGGCCATCAATTTGTCCAGGATGCCGTCGGCCGCCGAGATGACACCGGGGTAGTCCATGAACTCCCCCAGGCCGAGGATGCGGTCGTCGGCCAGCGGCTTTTCCATCGCCGCCGCGTCGATGACGGCCCCCGCATGCTCGAACGGGGTGGCCGGCACGCAGGAGGGCAGCATGTACTTGATGTCCAGGCTCGTCCCCTCGGATGCGTCCAGCATGTAGTCCAGCCCCGCGAGCCCGCAGACGTTCACGATCTCGTGGGGGTCCGCGATGATCGTGGTGGCACCGTGAGGGACCAGCAGGCGTCCTATTTCCTCCGGGCTGACGTAGGAGGACTCGATGTGGATGTGGCTGTCGATGAACCCCGGGGCCGCGTACAGCCCCGTTCCGTCGATCTCCTCGTTTCCCCGGTAGCTCCCCACGCCGGCGATGATCCCCCCGCAGACGGCGATGTCCCCCTCGGAGACGATGCCGCTGTAGACGTCGACCACCTTGCAGCCCCTGATCGCCAGGTCCGGGGCGACGCGCCCCGCGGCCGTGTCGATCAGCCTTTTGAGTTCCGCTTTATCCATGACGTCACCTCCCGAGTCACTCGGCCCTCAGGGCCAGGATAGGGTCGAACACGTCCAATGCGTGGACGTCCACCGGCCCGACGTCCGTGATGGCGTAGTCCGGAATGGCGGTGATGGGCAGGAAGAACATGTACATCAGCGGGTCCGGAAGGTCGCAGCCCAGCGCCGCCGCAGCGGCGTTCAGCTCCCGTTCCCGCACCGCGATCTCCTCGGGCTCCGCATCGCTGCAGATGCCCCCCACGGGCAGGGGGAGAAAGTCCAGTATCTCTCCGTCCGCCGCCAGGACCTGGCCGCCGCCGTTCCGGATCAGATGGTTGACCGCAAGGCTCATGTCCTCCGGGCTCACCCCCATGACGACGATGTTGTTGTCGTCCGGCGCACAGGAGGACGCCATCGCCCCCTTTTTCAGCTTCCATCCGGAGCAGAAGGCCAGCGACCGGTTCCCGTTGCGTCCGAAGCGTTCGAGCACGGACACCAGGGCGACGTCGTTTCGAGGGTCCGGGCGGACCACTCCGTCCTCCACCTTCAGGGTTACGTCGCGGCGCACCCGGACGAAGGGGCCCTTCACGTCCATGGACAGCACGTCGGCCTCGCCCCGGTCCACCCCTACCCGATACTCGAAATCCGCCGGCGTGGTGAGGGCGCGCTTCAGCGTCCCGCTCAGCGCGGCAGTGCGGGGGGGAGCCTTCAGCTCGTATTGCATCTTTTTGTCCTCGGCCGCCACGCGGCCCCCCGCGATGACGGTCCGCACCACGAAGGTATCCGGAGCGTCCACCAGGAGGATATCCGCCAGGCGTCCCGGGGAGATGGAGCCGACCAGGTGATCGATGCGGTACGCCTCCGCGCTGTTGATCGTCCCCATTTGTATCGCGGTGACGGGGGGGACCCCCGCGGCTATGGCCAGCCGCACCACGTTGTCCAGATGCCCCTTGCTCAGGACGTCGGTGGCCGTTACGTCGTCCGTGCAGAAGCTGACCCGGCGCGCCAGGGCCGGATTGACCTCGGTGACGGCCCGTATGTTCTCGGCCAGGAAGTGCGTCACGGAGGATTCCCGGATCAGCATGTGCATCCCCTTGCGCATCTTCTCCACCACTTCCTCGTGGTCGTAGCTTTCATGGTCCAGCCGCACGCCGCCGCACAGGTACCCGTCCAGTTCCTTGCCCCGGGCCATGGGGGCGCATCCAAAGACGGGCAGCCGGTTCCGGAAGGCCTCGGCGATGGCGCCCAGGGTGTCCTCGTCGCCGCCGGTCACGAATTCCCGAACCGTCTCCCAGACCCCGTAGCACTCGGGCCATTTCTGGACCTCCGCGTGGACTTCCCGGTTGAAGTTGAAGTCTATCGTGGATTGAGGGACGGTATAGGGCGTGCGGTAGGGCGCTCCCCAAAACACCCTCAGCGGAACGCCCCTGATTTCCTCGAACACCTCCCGCAGCCCCTCGAGGCCCCCCACCGAGATGTATTCGTCCAGGCCCGAGACGATGCTGGTCGTGCCGCAGGGCACCACCGCTTTCGCGAAGCCGGTGATGCTCAGTTTGCTGCACTCGCTGTGGATGTGCCCGTCGATGAGCCCCGGGACCAGATACCTGCCGGAGGCGTCGATGATCTGCGTCCCCGGGCCGACGTGCATGCCGACGTCCGCGTCCACGGCCACGATCGTGTCCCGGAAGATGGCCACGTCGGCGGGGTAGATCTCCCCCGTCATGACGTTGACCAGGTTTCCCCCCCTGACGACGGCATCCGCCGGAATTTCGCCCTTCCCCGCCCTTACGAGGAGCTTCAGGTTCTCGATATTTCTCTCCAAGATATCTCCCCCGCTTTTCTCGTTATCCCGGCCCCGCGTTCCCGAACCTGCCGGGGCCCGTGTCTCAATCCCGACAACTGCCGCAGCCGAGTGCGCTTTGCGTCCGCCGTTCACCGCCTGCGCTTCAGCTCCGCGGCCAGGCGCTGCATCTCGGCCATCTCCTCGATGGACGCCATGCGGCGCTTCATCCTCGCGTCCAGAAGGCGCAGGCGCGCCTCGTCCCGCCGCCGCCGCAGGCCCGCGAGGACGAGATCCCACAGGTCGGCGTCGGCGTGCTCCAGCTCGTCGCAGAAGGCGTCCCCACGGGCGATGAGCGCCGGGGGAAATCGGTCGCCGATAGCGAGCCAACGGGCCTCCAGCGGTGCGGGAGACTCCATGAGCACCGCCAGGACGACCTCCTTGACCCGGTCGTCGGAGAGAAGCGCGAGCAGGTCCTCGGGGCGATTCGTGCGGCGGCAATCCTCCCTGCGCCACAAAAGCGAGCAGAG